>JAIFND010000116.1 GCA_020047915.1 bacterium
AAATAGTTTACGTCGGGAGCGAACGCCCACCCATCGGGGCGCGCGTCGATCGGCGCAGGTCCCTCGTGCGAACTCAGTTCCCTCCGTTCCTAGATTGCTCCGTTGGATTCACACGGAGGAACGTAGGCAACAGAGGCGAAATAGTTTACGTCGGGAGCGAACGCCCACCCATCGGGGCGCGCGTCGATCGGCGTAAGTCCCTCGTGCGAAATCAGTTCCCTCCGTTCCTAGATTGCTCCGTTGGATTCACACGGAGGAACGGAGGCAACAGAGGCGAAATAGTTTACGTCGGGAGCGAACGCCCACCCATCGGGGCGCGCGTCGATCGGCGCAGGTCCCTCGTGAGACTGAAACGAGGTGGTTCAAGGTACCGTTCGGTCGGTATCTTTAGAGACATATGATCCATCCAGGGGAATACATAAGTCTGCCCCAATGCCGATCACGGAAGACGCGACTCCGTACACATCTTGGGGCCTCAGCTTCTTTCATCCTCAAAGAGCCGCGAATGCGGGATTTTTGATCACTGGCAAGCAGGTGCGCATCCGGCACAACCCGAGCCATGGCGACCCAATGCGTCCGCTGTGGCCGGGTGCTGAATCTCGAAGATCGGCGTTGCCCGGCCTGCCTGGCCTCCTTGACCAACCAGCAGATCGGGCAGATGGAACTGACCCAGCATCAGCTCGGCGAGCTGGCCCGGATCGAGAAGGCGAACATGACCACCAGGTTCGCGCGCAAGTCGCTGCTGACCGGGGCGCTCGTGGGGCTGGCCGGCATGATCATCACCTTGCACCCGCTCCTGATCATCGCTGGCGGCCTGATCGGTGGCTCGGTCGGCTGGTTCGTCGCCTGGCGCGGATGGGGGCAGATGTGGGCCGCCGGCCTGTTCGCCATCCTCGTGCTACCCTGCGTGGCGATGGTGGCGTTCAGCCCCTTCACGTTCCTCACCACGATCTGCGCCGGCATGGTGCTTGGCGTTGCCGTGGAACTCAACCGGGGCGGTTGACCTGGCCATCCCCGACGGTCGAGGAACGACGGCGGGCGCCGACAAAGGTGTCTATACGACGTTCATGCTCAACGAGTTGCGCCTGGGTGGTGGGGGTTGGATTGAGACAGCGCCTGACCACAGCCTGATAGTACGCCACCCGAAGCCCAAGGTAGGCTTGGTAGTCGGCGCTGACCGCCGAAGGGAGCCCAGCAGCCGTCGAGGCGAGCCCGAAGGTCTGATGCAGGCTGCTCCAGGGCTGGACGAAGCGGTCGCCAACCTGCTTGGCCAGGATCGGATCGGGGCGCATGGGCAGACCTGCCCACATGGCACGTTCCTGGGCCTGGCCAGCAGCAGCCGAACGCTCGAGTTCGGTGAAACGCTGCATCCAGGTCGCCCACATCCGGTCGGGCTTGGCCTCGACGGCTGGCGAGGGAGGTGACGGGTTGGGCGCGCCGCCTGGTTTGATGATCCGTCGAGTCGTCACCTGATGAGGCATGTCTTTCCCTAGCACTCGCAAGGGCCGAGGGAAACCCAAAACCGCCTGAGTGCGACGGGGCGAACTTCAGGGACGTCGCAACCAGGCGTCGATCCGCTTGGCTGCCGTCTTCCCGTCACCCATCGCCAAGATGACCGTGGCGGCTCCGCGCACGATATCACCCCCGGCGAAGACGCCGGGGATCGACGACATGAGATCCTGGTCCACGACGACATTGCCCCATTTGTTGAGCGTCAATTCAGGACAGGTCTGGGTCAGCAGGGGGTTGGCGCGTGTGCCGATGGCGCTGACCACGAGATCACAGGCGATGGTGAAGTCGCTGCCCGGAATGACCTCGGGCTTGCGCCGGCCCGAGGCATCAGGCTGACCCAGGCGCATGCGCTGGCAGGACAGTCCCGTCACCCAGCCTTCCGCGTTGCCTTCCACGCGGGTCGGCGCGACCAGCAGCTCGAAGCGGATGCCTTCCTCCTCGGCGTGATGGACCTCCTCGAGACGGGCAGGCAGCTCCTCTTTGCCGCGCCGATAGGCGATGATCGCCTCGGTGGCGCCAAGACGCTTGGCTGTACGTACGGCATCCATCGCGACGTTGCCGCCTCCGACCACGACCACCCGGCCACCCTTCAGCACGGGCGTGCGCGAGTCGGCATTCCAGGCGCCCATCAGGTTGACCCGGGTAAGGTACTCGTTGGCTGAATAGACGCCCTTGAGGTTCTCGCCAGGGACGTTCATGAACTGCGGCAGGCCGGCCCCGACCGCGATGAAGATGGCATCGTGGGTCCGGCGCAGTTCATCGACGCTGAAGGTGCGTCCGACGATGGCGTTCAACTGCAGCTTCACGCCCAGCGCCTGCAGGCGTTCGACCTCCTTGCCTACGATCGCCTTGGGCAGGCGGAACTCGGGGATGCCATAGACCAGAACGCCACCGGCGGTGTGGAAGGCCTCGAAGACGGTCACGTCATGGCCGAGCCGGGCCAGTTCGCCGGCCGCGGTGAGGCCGCCAGGACCAGAGCCGACGACGGCGACACGCTTGCCGGAGGGGGGCGCCTTGGCCGCGGTGTCCGCGTCATGCTCGCGCGCCCAGTCAGCGACGAAGCGCTCGAGGGCACCGATCGCAACCGATGTGCCCTTCACAGCCCGGACGCACTGGCTTTCACACTGCGACTCCTGGGGGCAGACCCGGCCGGTGACAGCCGGCAAGCAGTTGTCAGCCATCAGCGAGTTAGCCGCGCCGGGCAGGTCGCCCTTGGCCACGAAGTCGATGAATCGGGGGATATTGACCGACACCGGGCATCCCGTGATGCACTTGGCGTTCTTGCACTGCAGGCAGCGTTCAGCCTCCAGTTGTGCCAGGGCGGTCGAATAGCCGAGATTGACCTCGTCAAAATTGGCCGCGCGTGCGACCGGGTCCTGGGCGGGGACGGCCTGGCGCTGGATGGCGAGGCGTTCCTTGGGAGAGAGCGGCATCGCGTATTCCTACTGTTGCTGCTGCTGGAGGATCTGATCGGCGGCCTTGCGCGCCTTGCAGGCGCCGTCTGCGCAGGGCTGGGCCTCGAAGGCGCGGTAGGTGCCGAGGCGGCTGCGGAGTTCGGCGAAATCCACTTGGTGACCATCGAATTCCGGGCCATCTACGCAGGCGAAACGCACCTGGCCGCCGACCGTCACGCGACAGCCGCCGCACATGCCGGTGCCATCAACCATCACCGGATTGAGCGAGACCACCGTGGCGATGCCGTGTGGCTTGGTCGTATTGGCGACGGCCTGCATCATCGGCACCGGGCCGACGGCATAGACGATGGCCGGCTTGTCGGCAACGCACAGCTCGGCGAGCGCCTCGGTCACCAGGCCCTTGCGTCCCCAGGACCCGTCGTCGGTGCAGACCTGGACCGTGCCCAGCCTGGCCAGTTCATCATGGTAGATGACCCGCGGACGATCGCGCCCACCGATGATCGAGGTGACGCGGACGCCAGCGCGATGCAGCGCCTGGGCGATCGGATGGACGACGGCGGTACCGACGCCGCCGCCGACGCAGACGGCGTGACCCTGTTCAAGCAGATGGGTCGGGGCGCCGAGTGGTCCGGCCACGTCGCGGATCGCTCCACCGGCTGGCGTGGCCACGATCGCCTTGGTGCCGTGGCCCATGGCCTGGATCACCAGGGTGATGGTGCCTGCGGCGGCGTCTCCATCCGCAATCGTCAGCGGTATGCGCTCGTGGCCCTGATCCAGGCGGACGATCACGAACTGGCCCGGCTTGCGGGCCTTGGCGATCAGCGGCGCATCGATGACCAGGCGATGGACGCCCGGAGCGAGTTCTTCGTTGGTGATGATCCGGTGCATGAGGCCTCCCAGCGGCGAGATTCAGAGCCTAACATGCTTGCCGCCGCTTCCAACCCCGCTCGCTGGGCGAGGACTAGGGTTGTGGTTGCTGAGCCCCGCCGTGGAAACCACGCGTCATCAGGGCAGAACGCCATACGGGGGGGGCCGAGATATAAATGTCCGATAATGTATATTGTGTAATTTACAGACTGGGGTTTCCGCTGATAATCCCAATCACTTTGCGTTTTGTGGAAAAGGCGTCGTCCAGCACGCCGGGAATCATGGAAGTCGTATGCGGTCGGTCGTCAGGCCATCACGACGACGCGACCAGGCCGGAGAGAGTTCCGCCCGCCGGCCGTGACCGCCCGATCTGCGGTCACGGAGTCGGCTTGAATCCTGCGCTGCTATTCGGCGCCGGCCGCAGCGTTCGATCCATGCCACTTCAAAGCCAGGCCGATCAAGGGGCCGCTGACCGTGATGTCGGGCAAACGGTCGTACTCATAGCCCAGGATGATGCCGATATCCGTGGAGGGATTCATGCGCCCCATCAGGGTGGCGTGCATGCCCAGGTGGAGGGCTGGTTTAAACACCTGGCTGTCAGTCTGACCCCCTGCTTCGACGCGCTGGAAAGCGAGCCCAGGGCCAGCCTCACCGGTCAGACTCAGGCGTAAATGAGCGCCCGGATCAACGAACGCACCACCGGTCAGCACCGCAAAGGGGGTGAGTCCCTGCCAATCAACACCGTTGTCGCTGGCGATCCAGGATCGGGCGAGCACGCCGGCGCCTAGCAGAAAGCCGCTGCTGCTGTCGGCTTCTTTCTTGTAGCCCGAGACCGAATACCCAGCCATGCCGATCTGTATCGCAGTAAATTCCTGGTTGCTGTCTCGGGCTTCGGCATTGACCTGGGCGATACCCAAGGTGATGTAATTTTCGGTGAAAGCCGCCCCGCCGAGAAGATCGACAGCAAAGGTCTCGTCCGCAGCCTGGGCGACAGGGGCGCAGAGGGCGAGGCTGAGGAGGGCGTAGGTCGGTTTCATGGGGGGTCCTGGGTGGTGACGTACCATGGCGGTGGCGCATCGTCCAGCAGCCATGGCAGTGCACGGTGCTCCCAGGACAGGGCCTGATCCAGTTGCGGATAGGTGCGCTCCCACGTTTTAAAGCGTCGGGAATGAGGAGGCTCGCGTCGGGCCAGGGGTGTTGCCGCTTGGCGGTGATGACAGAGTTCGTGGTGCAGGACGTGTTCGACAAAGCAGCGCGCTATCCACGGACGGTTGAGGCGTGGACTCAGTTCGATGGTGCCCGGAAGGGCGCGACGGTAGCAGCCAAACCGCAAGTGACTCAGGCGCCGTCTGGGCGGCTGGCGTGACCAACGGATCTGTGGTCTGCGCAGATCGCTGAACCACAGGTCGTGCATCCGGGCTAATTCGGCATTCAGGTCGAGGGTAGGCCCTACCACCGGAAGGGCAGCCAAGAGGGTGTGCTCTTCCGGTCCGGGTTGATCGTGGCGTCGCCGCACTCTCGCTAGGAGGTCGCGTAGTGGCTTGCCTGCGCCGCCGCGCCCCCGGCGACGTAACCACTCCCCTATGCATACCGACCATTCGGGATCAGAT
Source organism: bacterium (assembly GCA_020047915.1). Classification (GTDB taxonomy): domain Bacteria; phylum Planctomycetota; class UBA11346; order UBA11346; family UBA11346; genus UBA11346. The sequence goes on from JAIFND010000116.1 coordinate 5,405, forward strand.
GTGAGATCTGGGTGTAAGGTGAGGACCCATGCCGTGGGAGTTCCACGTAAGCCAAGCAGGCCCTTTCGGTTACGTTTAACGCGCAATTCAAGGCGCACGCCGGCAGGCAGGAAGCCGAGCAGTTGCGACAGGATGAGATCGCGGTGTTGGTCGGCGCCTTCAGAGCAACTCACCCCAAACCCAACCCCGAGAGTCCTCACGCGAACAGCCGCGAACCGACCCGGACGTCGGTCGCCCCCTCCTCGATGGCGATGGCGAAATCACCCGACATGCCCATCGACAAGCGAGGAAGGGAGCGCTCGGCGGCCAGCAGCCTCAAGCCGGCAAAGGCCGACCGGACGATCTCTGGCGAACCGTGCACCCCGCATTCGGGTGCCATGGTCATCAAGCCGACGACCTCGATGCCCGGTCTGCTCCGCGCAACCGACAGGGCAGGATCGAGCTCGGATGGTTGCATGCCGGCCTTGCTCGCCTCGCCACTGGTGTTGACCTGCAGGAACACCGGTAGTCGGACTCCAGCGGCCTGGCAGGCCCGATCCAGCCGGTCCAGGTGACCCGGGTCATGCAGGCTATGCAGGGCGGAGACGACCGGGGCAATGGCTGGCAATTGGCGGCCCTGGACCCGACCGATGAAGTGCCAACGATCCCCGACCAGACCGCCTGCACGGCGCATCTCTTCGAGATGATCGACGCGATTCTCGCCGAAATCATGGATTCCGCAGGCGCGCAAGGCCGAGAGGACCTCAGGCCCCTGGCTTTTGGTCACAGCGATGAGAGTGATACTGGCAGGATCACGGCCACATCGCTGGCAGGCGTCGGCGATTTCGGCGCGCACCGCGGCCACCTGCTGGGCGATGCGCTGGGGATCAACCGGACTCATGAAGCGCGGTCACTCGGCGGCTGGATCAGCGAGCAGCTTCTGTTTCACGGCCCACGCCCGCCAGGCTTCGACGGCGGCCTGCCGCTCCCCTTCGTCGGCGCGTGGATCGTATTTGAAGTCCTGCTTGGTGATCTCGCGCAGGATGTCGTGTGCACGACGGCGTATCAGCGGACTCTGGCTGGCCAGGCCATCAAGCAGGGCCGGCACGGCGGTGTTGCCCCGGCCGCGCAGCCGGGCCTCGGCCTCGGTCGCCTCCTTGCCTGCCGTGCTGCCCAGCTTCTCCACGGCTTCGGCATCCGGATCGGTCTTGGCAACCACGGCCGCCGCAGCGTCATCCTGCTTGGGAAGTCCCGGCCAGGCGAAGCGGAACTGCTCGTCCTTCCACCACTTCTCGAGGCGTTCGACCGTCTTGGAGCGCTGGTCGGCGGGTTGCTGGGGGCTCAGGCCCCAATCCAGCGAGGTGGCGCGCCGCAGCACCTCGATCGCCTGCTTCACCACGACCGGATTGTCATTGCGCAGCAGCTTGAACAGCACCGGGAAGATGGCCTTGTTGCGCACATCGCACAGGCCCTCGGCGGCGGCCACCGCCATCTCGGGGTCGCTGGAGCGCAGTTGCTCGAGCAGCACCTCGTCTTCCGACAGGGACCAGTTCGCGTTCCACCACGCCTTGACCTTCTCGGCCGTCAGATCCCGGTTGGGCAGGCGGGTGATCGCTGCAATGGCTTCGGCGACAGAGCTGCGCACGCCCTCATTGGCATGCGTCAGCAGCTCGGTGAGCCGAGGCACCGCCTTGCGTTCGCGGACCGTGATCAGGACCATCGCCATGTGCTCGAGGTCTTCGGGGTTCGTCACCTTTTCGCTACCCTTGACCATGAAGGGCACCAGCCGACGGGCCTCGGCCGAGCGCCCCTCCTTCTGCAGCATGATGACCAGCTCAGCCGTTCCATACACGTCGTCGAAACCTGAGGAAATCAGGGCCTTGCAGATGCGCGGCAGGGCGCTGGCCCAATTATCGGCGCGGATCAGGGTTGCCACCGTACCGCTCATGGCGTCGGAGTCGTTGGCGGAGGTGCGCAGACGGTTGACGTAGCCGTCCAGGAAAGGGTTTTCGACGTTGCTCGGATCGGGCGGGATGGTGAGGTTCCAGGCGACCTCGGAAGCCTTCGGCCCTGGTCCGGCCGCCCCGCTGCGTCCACCCGCCTCGGCCCCGGCTGGTGCACCGCCCGGACCGGTCTGCTTCGGGGCGAAGGTCTTGCTGACCCAGCGCTCGCCGACCCGGACCTGGCCGAGGGCAGCCCGCGCCCCTTCGTGGTCCTTGTCGAGCTTGACCACCTGGTTCCACAGCTGGCGGGCCTTGCTCGGCTGGTTGTTCTGGCTGCACCACTGGGCGAGCTGCCACACCGATTCGGCGTTGGCCATGTCGGTCTGCGCCTGCTTCTCCTCGAAGGACTCGGCGTGCAGGGCGGCGGCAAGGACGAGCAGGAGCGGGACGGCGACCAGGAGACGGGACGGCTTGAGCATATGGGTACAACGGTCATCCTCCCCAACTGTTCGCCCAGATCAGCCATCCTTCGACGGATGCCCTGGCGTCCGTATCACCATGCCCCGGACCTGCCCTTGGCACCCCGATCCGGGCCTTAGCATGCAAGGACGGATACCCCATGCCCATACCTTACGTGATCGAGAAGGACTCGCGCGGCGAGCGGACCTACGACATCTACTCGCGCCTGCTCAAGGACCGGATCATCTTCCTCGGCGAGCCGATCGATGATTTCGTGGCCAACGTCGTGGTCGCGCAGCTGCTGTTCCTGCAGAGCCAGAAGCGTGACGCTGACATCACCCTGTATATCAACAGCCCGGGCGGCGTGATCAGCTCGGGCTTCGCGATCTACGACACGATGCAGTACCTGACCTGCGATGTGGCGACCGTGTGCATCGGCCAGGCCGCCAGCATGGGCGCCTTCCTGCTTGCCGCCGGGACCAAGGGCAAGCGCTTCGCCCTGCCGCACAGCCGGATCATGATCCACCAGCCGATGGGCGGCACCTCAGGCCAGGCCAGCGACATCGAGATCCAGGCGCGCGAACTGCTGCGCCTCAAGAAGGAACTCAACCGGATCCTGTCCGACACCACCGGCAAGCCGCTGGAGCGGGTCGCCAAGGACACCGAGCGCGACCACTACATGAGCGCCGACGAGGCCTGCGCCTACGGCATCGTGGACAAGGTCGTGACCAAGCCTTCGGCGGAGAAGTGACCCCGTGAGCAAGCGCAAGGGTGATGCCGGTCTCGACAGCTGCTCGTTCTGCGGCCGCCACAGCGGCCAGGTGGACCGCCTCATCCAGGGCCCGCCCGGAACCTACATCTGCAACGAATGCGTCGAGGTCTGCTCGACCCTGATCCGGGACCAGAAGTCGGACAAGAAGGCCTCGATCAAGGACGCTGCGCCGCGTCCCGGCCCCAAGCTCTCCAGCCCGCAGGAGATCAAGGCCCACCTCGACCAGTACATTATCGGCCAGGAACGCGCCAAGCGCGTCATCTCGGTCGCGGTGTACAACCACTACAAGCGTCTGCGTCACAACCAGGTCGGCGCCGGGGTCGAACTCGAGAAGTCGAACATCCTGCTGCTCGGCCCGACCGGCTGCGGCAAGACCGCCATCGCCCGCTGTCTTGCCAAGCTGCTCAATGTGCCCTTCGCCATCGGCGATGCGACCACGCTGACCGAGGCCGGTTACGTCGGCGAGGACGTCGAAAACCTCATTCTGCGTCTGCTGCAAAGCGCCGATTTCGACGTGGCACGCTGCGAGACCGGGATCATCTACGTCGATGAGATCGACAAGATTGCCCGCTCGGCCGGCAACGTCTCGATCACCCGCGACGTCAGCGGCGAGGGTGTCCAGCAGGCCCTGCTCAAGCTGATCGAAGGCACGGTCGCCAACGTCCCCCCGGGCGGCGGCCGCAAGCACCCCGAGCAGAAGTACATCCAGGTCAACACGGAAAGCATCCTGTTCATCGTCGGCGGGGCGTTCAGCGGCCTGCCCGAGATCGTCGCCCGCCGCCTCGGCGACAAGCGTGTGGGCTTCCGCATCTCGGAAGTCGATGCGGCCCGTACCGCACTCGAGGCGGACGATGCCGAGTACGCGCTGCTTGAACACGTGCAGCCGCAGGATCTGGTCGATTTCGGCATGATCCCGGAATTCATCGGGCGTCTGCCGGTGGTCTGCGCCCTCACCCCCCTCTCCGAGGACGCGCTGATCAACATCCTTTCCGAGCCGAAGAACGCCCTGGTCAAGCAGTACCAGGCGCTGTTCGCCATGGAGGGAGCCTCGTTGTCCTTCACCGAGGACGCCCTGCGCGTGGTCGCCCAGCGCGCCCACGAACGCAAGACCGGCGCGCGCGCGCTGCGCGCGATCCTCGAGGAGGTCATGCTCGACCTGATGTTCGACGTGCCGGTGCTGGTCAAGACCCAGAAGGAATTCCTGGTCGATGCCGCCTTCATCGAAGGCCGGAGGCGCATCACCGATCCGCCGATGGGCCGCAAGAGCGCCTGAACGCACATGGGCGATCCCACGGCAGATCTCGTCCATCCTGATCTGTCCGTGCGCCTGGCGGGGGTGCGCAAGCTGAACGTCACAGTCACGGTCCCGTATCGCAACGGCACCAACCTCCACATCCACACCAACCACTCCTTCAGCGTCTTCCGCTCACCATGTGAAGCCGCTTGGCTGGCTCGTCAGGCCGGCCTCGAGGCCCTTGGCGTCAACGATTTCTACACCACCGGCGCCTATGCCGAATTCGGTGAGGCCTGCAGGACGCTGGGCATCCAACCCGTGTTCGGGATCGAGGCCATCGCCCTGGATGCCGACCTGGCCGCCGCCGGGGTGCTGGTCAACGACCCCGCCAATGCCGGCCGGATCTACCTGAGCGGCAAGGCGGTCACCCATCCCGAGCAGGCCAGCGCCCAGGCTGCGCTGGCCAGGCTGCGCAGCTTCCAGGAGACCCGCAACCGCCTCCTGGTCGCCAAGGCCGATGAACGCTTCCGCGCCACGGTCGGGGCTGCGGGGCCTGCCTGGCAGGACGTCCTTGATCTGACCCCCGCTGGCAACATCACTGAACGCCATGTCGCCAAGGCGATCCTCGAACGCATCCGCGCGGTCGCCGTCGAACGCAGCATGCCGGCTGGCGACGCCTTCAAGGCGGTGGTCGGGGCACCGATTTCCGGTTCCGATGCCGATCAGCAGAACGCGGTGCGCAACCATCTGCTCAAAGCCGGCAAGCCGTGCTACGCCCCCGAGGACTCCGCCGCATTCCCCTCGGTCGCCAGCATCCGCGACCTGTTCCTCGGCCTGGGCGCCATTCCGACCTACCCCGTGCTGGGCAATCCCCTCACCGGCGCAGAGAGTGATGTGCGGCAATGGGCGGATCGCCTGGATTCCTGGGGCTTCTGCGCCCTGGAACTCATCCCGCACCGCAACAGCGAAGAGCGGGTCGCCGCGGTCGTCGCCGAAGCCTGCCGGCGCAACTGGCCCGTCTTCGATGGCACCGAGCACAACACCCCGGCGATGGACCCCCTGACCACCCGGTGGGGCTTGGATGGACGTTTCCGCCCGGCCTTCCGCGCCGGGGCGATGGTCGCCCTGGGCCACCAGCGGCTCGTCGCCGAAGGTGGCGTCGGCTACCTCGGCAACGACGGCCGGCCGGCACACGGGGCCTATCAACGCTGCCTGGCGGCCGGCCAACGACTGCTCGACGGCATCTGACCCGGAGTCCGACATGCTCATCCAACCACGCAGCAAGCTTCTGTTCATTGGCGATTCGATCACCGACGCCGGTCGCAACCGCCCGGTGGCAGAAGGACTGTTCGACCCGCTCGGCAAGGGCTACGTCAGCCAGGTCAACGCGCTGCTGGGTGCCGCCTACCCGGATCGCCCCATCCGCGTCGTCAACACCGGATGCTCGGGCAACACGGTGCGGGATCTCAAGGGACGCTGGCAGACCGATGTGCTTGACCTGAAGCCGGACTGGCTGTCGGTGATGATCGGCACCAACGATGTGTGGCGCCAGTTCGACACCCCCTTGTTCCCCGAGAACGCGGTCCCGCCCGAGGACTACGAGAAGACCCTCGAAGGCCTGGTCGCCACCACCAAGCCGCTGTTGAAGGGATTGGTCCTGATGACCCCCTTCTACCTCGAACCCCTGGTCGGTGATGCGATGCGCGCCCGCATGGACCAGTACGGCCAGATCGTGCTGGCGGTCGCCAAGAAGCATGGCGCCATCGGGGTCGATACCCAGGCCGCCTTCGATCGCGCCCTGAAGCATCAGCACAGCTCCAACCTGTCGTGGGACAGGGTCCACCCCAATCTCGTGGGGCACATGATCCTGGCGCGGGCCTTCCTCGATGCGATCGGCTTCGTGTGGAGCCCGGCCGTACGTCGGGACAAGGCCTGAACCTACATTGCTCCTTTGGGTTCGACGTTCGGTGTGCGACGTTCGATGTTCCGCAGAGGACGTCCATGATTCCGGCATCTGTATCATGTCACCCAAAGGGTGAACCCGACGGTTCATCCTAAACGCAGCATTTCACACAGAGAACCAGAGCCACCAGAGGTCAAGACAAGGATTTGCGCAATTTCTCGGGTTCACCCGGGCGGTGCATGTCTATGTACCATGCAAAGCATTTCCCCTCTGGTCACTCTGGTGCTCTGTGTGACCCCTATCGCCGGGTTTAGGTTCATGTAAGTTCTCTGTCTAAAACGCCGAACGCCGAACGCCGAACGCCGAACGGGGGAATCAAGGCTGAGTCGCTGCTCATCTGCTGACCAGTTGCCGATCGCATGCCCACCCATCAGCCACTCTCCGACATGGCTCCACCCCGGGCTGTGGCGATGCTGCCGTCATGAGTACCCCCGACTGGACCTTCTCTGTCGGTTTCCGCTTCCCGGTGATCTTCACCCGGGACGCCTTCGCCGCCGATAACGACACCCTGGCGGGGCTGATGGCGGCTGAGACCGATGGCCCGGTCGCCCGGGCCGTGGTCTATGTCGATGCCGCCGTGATGCGCGCCCGCCCGACCCTGGGCCGGGACATCCACGCCTGGTTCGCGGCCCACACCGACCGCCGCATCAGCCTGGCGGCGGCCCCGGTGGAGGTCGATGGCGGCGAGGCGGCCAAGAGCGGCCTCGCCATCGTCGAGCGGGTGGCGCGCACCTGCGTCGATCTCGGATTGTGCCGGCACAGTTACGTGATCATCATCGGCGGTGGAGCGGTCCTCGATGCGGTCGGCCTGGCGGCCAGCCTGGTGCATCGCGGCCTGCGCCAGATCCGCCTGCCCAGCACGACGCTTGGCCAGTGCGATGCCGGACTCGGTGTGAAGAACGCGGTCAACCTGTTCGGCCTGAAGAATCTGATCGGCACCTTCACCCCGCCCTGGGCGGTGGTCGATGACAGCCGCTTCCTCGACTCGCAGGATGACCGCACCTGGCGGGCCGGCATCGCCGAGGCCGTCAAGGTGGCGATCATCAAGGATGCAGGCTTCTTCGCCGAATTGGAAGTCCTTGCCCCACGCCTGCGCGCCCGCGACCCGGATGCCCTCGAACGGGTCGTACGGCGTTGCGCGGAACTCCACCTCGAACACATCACCACCTCGGGCGACGCCTTCGAACACGGCAGTTCGCGCCCGCTCGACTTCGGCCACTGGTCGGCACACCGGCTCGAAGCCCTGTCGCATCACCGCCTGCAGCATGGCGAGGCCGTCGCCATCGGTGTCGCCCTCGACGCCCTCTACGCCGCCGCTATCGGTCGTCTGACGCCGGTCGAGGCGCACCGTGTCCTCGACCTGCTGACGTCGATCGGATTCCGCCTCTGGGATCCCTGCTTCGACCTGCGTGACGCCGATGGCCGCCGCCAGATCTACGCTGGCCTGGTGCAGTTCCGCGAACACCTCGGCGGGAGGCTGACCCTGGCGATGCCCGACGGTCTGGGGCGCAGACAGGATGTTGACGTCTTCGACGAAATGGCCTGCGAGGACTGCCTGACCCAGTTGCGCAAGGCGACGAAGGCATCGTCGGTACCAGCCTGACCGCTCCCCTGGCTGGGAACGACCGGCCGGCTACGATCCCGGCATGGCCGATGCCCTCCCCCCGGTCCCGACACCCACTGGCCTTGGAGCGTCCGCGTCAGCGGGCATCAGCGATCCGATCGCAGCCCGCAACCGCTATAGCGCGGCCGATTGGCGTCTGCTCTGGGCTGATGAATTCGATGTTCCTGGTCGTCCGGATCCGGCCCGCTGGGGTTACGAAAGCGGGTTGGTACGGAACAAGGAGGCGCAGTTCTACACCGTGGATCGGGCGGAAAACTCCTGTGTCCGGGACGGAAGCCTGGTCATCACCGCCATACGCGAACCCTGGGAAGGGGCCGCCTACACCTCGGCCAGCCTGACCTCACGGGACCGCTTCGCCTTCACCTACGGCAAAGTCGAAATCCGTGCCAGACTGCCCGATGGACGTGGCCTCTGGCCAGCCCTGTGGACCCTTGGTCAGCGCCAGGAAGGCGTGCGCTGGCCGGCCATTGGCGAGATCGACCTGATGGAATACGTCGGCATGCATCCTGATCAGGTGCATTTCACGGTACACACAGCAGCCTTCAACCATGTGATCGGCACCCAGCGCGGCACGCGGATCACCGTACCCCGCCCGTGGGAGGCCTTTCACACCTACGGCCTGGTATGGACCCCGCAGGCCCTGGAGTGGTTCTTCGATGGCCAACCGGTGTTCAGCTTTGCCAATGACGGCGCCGGTTCCGAGCACTGGCCCTTTGACCGACCGCAGTACCTGATCATGAACCTGGCGGTCGGTGGAGCCTGGGGCGGACAACAAGGCATCGATGACAGTGTCTTTCCGGCCGAATTCCGTGTCGATTATGTCCGGGTGTGGCAGAAATAGCGTTCTAACAACCGCCCCTTCCCGTCCATCCAGCCCAAGCGGCAGAAGCCCTTTCCTCATGCTTTAATTGATACCGAATTACCGGTATTTATTATTTACCATTTGGATACCGGTCGTTCGGTTTCTTTATATGGGGATTCCAGAACGCCCGCAGAACAGAATAGAGGACGGACGACAAAGGAAGCAGGTCAGGCCAACCGCAGAGTCCGCAACCGGGGAATGGCGCCGACCCGACCAGGTATGCTGAGGCCTGCCCTCCGGATTCACCTACGCCGTGGGAACCATCCGCCGCGACGACGTCCACCCCGAAGCCAGGGCCTCCTGCACCGCCTCCTCACAGGTCATGCCCAGCACGGTGGTCCGATAGCTGTCCTCAGCCGAGTGCATGACCCCCTGCCCGGCCGCCAGACGACGCGCCACCGTGGCGATCATGCCAGCCGTATCGTGATGGGTCCGCGAGGGATGATGGTGATGGAAGGTCTCGGTCCGCTCGAACACCGTCTCACGCTGCGGGATGTCATAACGGGCGAGGTGGAGCTCCTCCCCGTACAACTGGGCGATAGCCGCACCCCCCGAGCCGGTAATGACCAGGTCCATGAAGTGCCCCGGCACCTCGTGGTACTTGGGCACCCAGGCCGGACTGGGGCGGTACCAGGTCGAGCCGAGGTTGTGAAAGACGCTGAGCATGCCGGTCGCGCCGCTGACGAAGCGCAGATGGACCGTGAAGTGGTCCGGGATGTCGGCGGGATAAAAGGATAGCGAACGCGGTGGGCAGAAGGCCTGCACCTCGGCGACCTCGCCGGCGTAATAGCGCAACAGGTCAAGCTGATGGATGCCGCAATGCAGCAGCGGCCCGCCACCGACGGCGCGGTTGAGGTGCCACACATCCGCAACCGGGGTATCCGGGCGTTCCGGCCACCAGTGACCGCGGCTGTCCACGGCTTCAACGCAGCGGACCTCGCCGAAGGCGCCCTGGGCCTGCAGTTCCTTGAGCCGGGCGGTCATCGAACCGTAGCGGTACTCGAAGCCGATCTGCAGGGCCCGACCGGTACGACGCTCGGCCGCCAGCATCTCACGGCAATCAGCCAGGCTCATCGCCATCGGCTTCTCGCAGAAGCAGTCGATCCCCGACTCCAGGACCTCGATGGCGAAGTCCTTGTGGGTGCTGTTGGCGCTGGCGATCACAGCCAGGCGAGGCTTGGTCTTCACGCCCGCCAGCAGATCCCGGTAGGTGGCAAACCCGGGCACCCCGGTTTCGCGCGCCACCGCATCACGCCGCTCCGCCGAGCGGTTGACGAAACCCACCACCTCGATGTCCCAGGCCTTGAGCAATTCACGCAGGTAGTTCCGGCCGGCCGGACCGACACCGATGATGCAGAGTGGGAAGCGTGACATGGCAGACCTCGCCGTACACCATGCCGCGCCAGGACTCGCCGGCAACTGCGCTGTGAGGCAATTCCGCCGTGCGGGAACATAATGCGCTGGACCTTGCTGGATCATGCGCGTTCAGGATGCTTCTGGGATGCCGCTCTTCGACATCCGCAGCTACGGCGCCGTGGGCGACGGCACGACCAACGACGCCGCCGCCATCCAGGCCGCCATCGATGCCTGCTCCGCCGCCGGGGGTGGGACCGTGGTGGTGCCGGCCGGGGCGATTTACCTCACCGGATCCTTCGCCCTGAAGGGGTCGATGGAACTGCGCGTCGAACGTGGCGCGCGCCTGCTCGCCAGCCCACACAAGGCCGACTACAACGGCTATGCGGTTCCTGGCGATCCCAATGGCGTCGAGAGCGAGAAGCGGGTATTCATCCGCGCCTACGAAGCGCACGACCTGGCGATCACCGGTGGCGGCATCATCGACGGCAATGCCAAAGCCTTCATGACCGAGGAGTTGCCGCACATCTATCGCGGCACGGTCTGGCGTCCGCACATGATGGTGCTGGTCGGCTGCAACCACCTGACCATCAGGGACATCACCCTGCGCGATGCCGGCAACTGGACCCTGCATATGTCGGGGTGCCGCGACGTGCTGGTCGATGGCATCCGCATCCTCAATGATCTCAAAGTGCCAAATTGCGACGGCATCGATCCCGACCACTGCCAGGACGTGCGCATCAGCAACTGCCACATCGAGGCCGGCGACGACTGCATCGTGTTGAAGAACCTGGCGTCCTACGCCAAGTACGGCCCGACCCGTAACGTCACGATCACCAACTGCACCATGGTCTCGACCTCGGCGGCGGTGAAGATCGGCACCGAATCTGTCGACGATTTCCGCGACATCGTGGTCAGCAACTGCACCATCCGCGGCTCGTCACGCGGTCTGTCGATCCAGTTGCGCGACCAGGGCAATGTCGAAAATGTGCTGTTCGAGAACTGCGTCATCGAGACCCGCCTGTTCCACGATGACTGGTGGGGCAAGGCCGAGCCGATCTACGTGACCGCCGCTCCACGCACGCCCGAGACGAAGGTCGGCAGCATCCGCCGGGTACGCTTCCGCAACATCGTGTGCCGGGGTGAAGCCGGCGCGTTCATCGCAGCCGTGCCGCCGGCGACGATCAGCGACGTCGTCCTCGATGGGGTGGATCTTGATCTGTCCAAGACCTCGAAGTGGCCAGCCGGGCTGCACGATCTGCGGCCGGGCCATCGCATCGGCCTGACCGAGCACAACATCGCCGGCGTATACATCGCCAACGCAGCGGATGTGCGTCTGCGCAATGTCCGGGTGCGGTTCGCTCCCGGTCTCCCGGCCGTCTACTGTCACGCCCTGGAGGCGCACAACGCCCCGGCCTTGGACGCCAGTGGACTCTGCGGAAGCGCTGCCCATCCCGGCGACGCCGACCGACTGATCGACAACTCTGATCCTTTCACGCCCTAAGGACCCCATGGACTACGCCCGTATCGACCGCGCCGTGCTGACCCGCTATGACCGCAACCCGGTCCTGACCGCGAAGGACTTCCCGACCCGCATGCGTGCGGTGTACAACTCCTCGGCTATCAAAATGCAGGACGGCAGCTACGTCATGCTGTGCCGCGTCAACCAGCTCAACCACCGCACGCTGCTGTGGGGTGCGGACTCGCGCGATGGACTGACCTGGAAGCTGCGTCCCGAGCCCTTCGAGATGCCCAGCGACCCGCTGTGGAACAAGGTGGCGCGGTCCGTCTATTATGATCCACGCATCACCTTCCTGGATGGCGAATACAAGGTGCTGATCGCGTGCGAAGGCGACCAGGGCTGCCGCGTCGCGCTGTTCGTCAGCCGCGACAACCTCAAGACCCTGCAGTTCCAGTGGTTCATCAACGTTCCCGACAACCGCAACATGGTGATCTTCCCGGAGAAGTCGAAAGACGGGCGCTACATGCGTCTCGAACGCCCGAACATGCCGGGCAGCGGCAAGGGCAACATCTGGCTGTCCTACTCGCCCGACCTCAAGTACTGGGGCGACAGCCACGAGGTGCTGGTCGCCGACTCGACGCTGTGGAACTACGCCTACTCGGGCCTGGGCGCCAGCACCGTGCCCTATCGCACCAAGGATGGCTGGCTCTGCATCTATCACGCCGTGATGAACAACTGCACGACGCGTGAATATTCGGTCGGCGCCATGCTGCTCGACCTCGACCAGCCGCACAAACTGCTGCATGTCACCAAGCATCCGATCCTCAGCCCCGAGGCCCCCTACGAGATGCAAGGCCTGGTCGAGCACGTCTGCTTCCCGTGCGCCAAGATCGTCGAGCCGGATGGCACCGTGAAGGTGTACTACGGCGGCGCCGACACCGTGCAGTGCGTGGCCCTGGGCACGCTCGACGACCTCATCCACGCCTGCAAGAACTGGTAATTTGCAATGCGCCCGTTCGATGTTCGGCGTTCGACGTTCGATGTTCCGCATGGGCTGCCTGCGGGACCGACGCGAATCGTAATTTATCCGAACGTCGAACGCCGAACGCCGAACACAGAGACCTAATATGAGCCACGCCGCCGCCACCGGGACGATCCCCACCCCCCTGCCGCGCATCCGCGCCTTCGAGCGCCTCGGCTTCGGCATGTTCGTCCACTGGGGTCTCTACTCCCAGCTCGGGCAGGGTGAATGGGTGTGGACCTACCACGAGTCTGTACGCCGCGACTATGGTCGCCTGCAGCAGACCTTCACCGCCGCTGACTTCGATGCCCGCGCCCTGGTGCATGCCGCAAAAGCCGCCGGCATGCGCTATGTCTGCCACACCACCCGCCACCATGAGGGATTCAGCCTCTTCGACACGCGGGGGCTGAACACCTACGATTCCATGCACAGCCCCGCAGGCCGTGACTTGGTCGCCGAGTTCTGCGCTGCGTGCGAGGCTGAGGGCATGGGGAAGTACCTCTACCATACCACCCTCGACTGGTGGCACCCGGATTTTGACGGGCCGGGACGGTGGGACGCCTATCTCGATTACCTCAACCGCAGTGTCGAGATCCTGTGCACCCGTTACGGCCGCATCGACGGCCTGTGGTTCGACGGCAACTGGTCGCGACGCGACCGCGACTGGAAAGAGGATGCCCTGTACGCGCTGATCCGCCGCCACCAGCCCGACGCCATCATCGTCAACAACAGCTCGACCGGGGCCTTGGGTGCCGATGGTCATCCCGAAGTCGATGTCCGCACCTTCGAGCAGGGCCGGCCCAAGCCCTACGACCACCGCGGCAAGGCCAAATATAAGGCGGCCGAGATGTGCGACACGGTCAACTCGCATTGGGGAATCGGCGCCAACGACCTCTCGCACAAGAGCCCGGCCCAGATCATCGATCGGCTGGTCGCCAGCCGGCGAGTCGGCGCCAACTACCTGCTCAATGTCGGCCCGACGGCAACCGGCGCCCTGCCCGGCTACGAGCGCGAACTCCTCGCCCTGGTCGGACGCTGGGCGGCGCTCTGCCCCGCCGCGCTCTACGATGCCGTCCCCAGCGAGTTGATCTGCCGTGGCCAGGACTTCGCCCTGCGCGACGGATCGACCTGGTACTACTTCTGCCACAACCTGCCGATCCACGGCAACAGCCACCTGCTGGAAGGCGATTCCGGCGCCGGTCTGAAGGCCGTCTCGGGCGCGCTGCCCGCCGTGCGGCGGATCGCCTGGGTCGATCGTCCTGATGAGGTGTTGGAATTCAGCCAGGACCAGACGAAGGGCTGGCTGACGTTCCAGGCTACACCCTATCCGTACGGCACCCATCTGGCGGGCTGGCGCATCGCGCGCATCGACTGCGCCTGACCCCTCAGGCTCCGGAACTACCAGCGACCTGCCAGTTCCACAGACTGCCGGGCACGGTGCGCCGGTTCAGGTGCTCGACCCATCCCCAGTCGCCCTGGGCGTCCTCGGCGATGATCCGCCCCGTGTGATCGAGGACATGCAGCGGTCGGCGGCCATGGACTCCGACCGCGATGAACCGCGCCATCTCCCGCCCATCGACCACGCAGGTCAACGGCCGGTTCGCCTGGTAGGGATGGAAGGTCCCGCAGCGCCAGTTCCAGAAGACCAGGCCGGGGCCATGCCGTGGCGGGACATTCGCATCGGAACCGCCACCCGTGCAGACACAGCCGGTCAACCGGTCGATCAGGGTATCGATACCTGCCGAGCCATGGAAGTCGATGCCCGATGGTTCATCCCCCTCGCAATCGACAATTGCGTTCTGGGCGATCGTACCCTGCATGTTGCAGGCGTGCATGGCCCTGCCGAAGTGCAGACGCAGCAGCAGGCAGCGGGTCGAGGTGCCGCCCAGGCCGAAACCGTTGTGGCCGGGATTGCCGGTGATGCGGCAACCCTCGATGCGGCAGGCGAAAGCGTCCTTCAGGCTGGCGGCCGTGGTCACGGATTCGAAGACGAGGTTGCGCAGCACCAGACCAGAGACCCGGTCGGTGCGGATCCCGTCCCAACCATTGTCGTGGATATCGTTGCGATGATGTTCAAAGACGCTGTCCCAAGCAGTCGCGAAGCGCAGGTCGGTGACGGCGCAGCCTGCGATCAGTCCCTGCTGCCGCAGGTGCGGTTCCCAGCCTGGATCGACGGCGAAAGGCAGGGGATGGTCCAGTTCCAGCCGGTCGCCCGCCACTGTCAGCACTCGGATATAATGTGCGACCAGACTGCGGCCCGGCTTGCGCCAGTTGGCGGCCCGCCGCCCCGATGGCGCGGTGAGTCGTTCGCCGAGCGCCAGATCGGCAGGATCATGCTGTTCCAGCAGATAGATCCCAGGCGTCACGGTGTGACCAACCGCCAGGTTCAGCTGCCGATCCCCGCGCGAGGCCGACCCGAGGATGCGACCGACGATCGGGCCCATCGGCGGCGCGTCATCCATCACCCGGGGATGCGCCGGACCGATGTGCAGCAGACGGGGAAACTGGCCAGCCCGCCAGGGATTGCTGCGCACGTCGGCCCGACCCGGCCGGTGGGCATAGATGGTGGTGCCATCCGGTCCGGAACCCGCGCCGCGCAGGTGGATGCGGGATGATCGTATGGCGATCAGGGCATCATCTCGGTCGAGCGCGATATCCAGCCGGCCAGGCGGCAGTTCGACGACGCCGCCACCCGACGCAGCGCAGGCATCGATCGCCGACTGCAGGCCGAGCGTGGCGTCTCGACCGGAATCGGGACGCACACCGTAATCCACGGCCCGCAGCACCCGGTCGGGGATGCAGTCGCCATCGCCATCGGCAACCCTGCCGCTGCGGCTCCAATCACCGAGGCGACCGCTTGCACCGAGTCGCTTCCATTCTTCAAGGATCAGCGGGTGCCGGTCAGGGATGGCTCCGGTGACCGTGAAGGGTTCCTGCATGGTCGCCTCCGCCGAGCCGGAGACCGCGATCTCGTCACGTCGGAACGGAATGAAGCGGCCCGAGAAGGTTCCCGACAGCCCGGATCCGCTAGCCTGCAAGACGACCCGCCAGACGGCCGAACCTCCGGACACCCAGGGATCGGGATGGAGGTCGGCGCGCAACTGCAGGACCATCTGCGTGCCGGTCTCCTGCTCGACGACCCAGCGCACGGGGTGGACCTGGCTGTTGAATGTGGCCCCGACAGCGTCGGCCTGCGGCTCCCAGAGGCCGCCTTCGCGTACGGCCGTGATGACCAGATCCTGGCTTTGTGCTTCGCGGAAGACCGCGCCCTTCAGCACCAGCCGCAGCACACCACGATCAGGCCAGGCAGGAATCATCGGGGTACCCGCATGACCTGATTGTGGCACAGGTGCCCTGTCTGCAACATGCCTGGTTGCGCAGAATCATAATCAGATTCAGTTCCCCGGCGGCGCTCACTTGGGGATGTAGGCCTTGCTGACCTGGGTGCGCGGTGGCGGCAACGCCGCCGAGCGGCTGGCCAGGGCGTGCTCTACGGCAGCGTCGTCCATTCCCGCAAGGGTGACCTTGATCGCAGGGCCTGGCATACGTTCCGCCAGCAGAAGACGGATCAGTCGGACCCGCGCCAGAAAGCCAGCGGTGCACCTCTCGTCCGGAGATGGGATCAACTCGTCGCTGATGTACCGGCGGATGGTGCGGGTCTGCACGCCGGCCTGCGCGGCGACCTCGGCCAAAGTGAAATGTGCTGCCATGACCTTGATGTTATCCGGATGTCAGTCCATTGCCAGTTTCGCATACGCGCAATTCACTGGCCTGGTCCACCCCTGAAGCTCCGCGGCGAGGTGCCAAATACCCGACGGAAAACGCGCGAGAAATGAAATGGATCGGAGTAGCCTGCGGCGCTGGCGATTCTGGCGATCGGTTCCGAACTCGAACGCAACGCGTAGGCGGCGCGATCCAGTCGCAGTCGTTCGATCTGCTCACGTGGCCCTCTGCCGGTCAACCGCCGCACCTCGGCGCGGTAGGCCGTCTCGCCCAGGCCGGCCCGCTGGGCGAGTTGCGGAATGTGCGCCGATCGGGGCGGGCCAGCAGCGGCGTCGGCGAGTCCGGCGAGCAGCGGATTGGCCTCGGCGCGTCCGGCCCCGGCCAGGATGCTTGCGAAACTCTCGCCGAGGATGGCCGCCGCCCGCAGGCGGTTCTCGGCCGAGCCATGGCTGCGGCTCGCATACATGTCGATAAGGGGCTGGAAGCGGTCGCGCCACGTTTCGATCCGCACCGGCATGGTCAGTGGTAGCACGAGATCCTCGCCGCCCAGGCAGAGTCGCCAATTCCATCCCCCGGGCAGGACGCGCGGCAGTTCTCCGACCCCCAGGCGTTCAACCATGCCTGGGTGGGTCAGGGCCGGACGGGCATGGAAGTCGGCATGCACGGCGACATGCGCACCACGGAGATGGCCATAGGCATGGATGAGTCCGGGCGGGATGAAGGCCAGGTGCCCGGCCGGCAAGGGGATCCGCCCACCCGCCGACGGGAGGGCGATCCAACTGCTTCCTTCGATCTGCAGGAAGAATTCGAAATCCAGCAGACGGCGCAGATCAGCGTGACCACGATTGGCATCGCTGGCGATGCTCCAGACATGGGCCAGGCGCAGCCAGGGACTGAACGGCGGCCCGGGTATGACGATGGAATATCCAGGTATTGATGTCGTCGCGTCCATGGAACCACATGATTCATCGTGTAGGATAACCAACAAGTCGTTTTCCAGGAGACGGATTCATCATGGATCTCTACGCCGCCGCCCGCACCCCGCAACCCGATCGCGCGCAATTTGCCAAGCCCGGTGCCGCTTTCCGCGGCGCACCCTTCTGGAGCTGGAACGGCCGCCTGGAGCGCGACCGCCTCTTCGCCCAGCTCGACGACCTCGCCAGCATGGGCATGGGCGGGGCCCACATCCACAGCCGCACCGGCCTGTCCACGCCCTACATGGGCCCGGAATTCATCGGCCATGTCCGCGCCTGTGTCGATCGAGCAAAGGAGAAGGGCCTGCTGACCTGGCTCTACGACGAAGATCGCTGGCCTTCCGGCTTCGCCGGCGGTCTGGCCACCGCCGATCCGGCCAACCGCCTGCGCTATCTGCTGTTCACCCCACGCAGCTATGCCGAGGATCCCGGTTCACTGCCCGGCCCGTCAAGCCGGGCCGAACGCTGGCGCACCGGCCAGGGCCGGCTGCTCGCACGCTATGCCTTGCGCTTCGCCGACGGCCGGCTCGCGGCCTGCCGCACGCTGGGTGAGGCCGGGACGGCCGCGCCCGGCGAGGAGACCTGGTACGCCTATCTCGAGATCTGCCCGCCGACCTCGTGGTACAACAACCAGGGTCCGCTCGATGTGCTCAACCCACGGGCGGTGGCGCGCTTCATCGAGACGACGCACGAGGTGTACGCCAGCGCAGTCGGCGACGAGTTCGGCCGCAGCATCCCGGCCATCTTCACCGACGAGCCGCTGTTCACCGGCAAGACCTTCCCGAGTGCCTGGGATGACCGGGCCGACCAGTTCCTGCCCTGGACCGACGATCTCGCCGAGACCTTGCACGCGGCGTACGCGATCGACATCGTGCCGTCGATCCCCGCACTGTTCTTCGACGGCCTGCCTGCCACCGCGCACCTGCGCTGGTGCTGGCACGACCACCTGGCCGAGCGCTTCCGCCAGGCCTTCAGCGAACAGATCGGGGCGTGGTGCGCGAAGCACAACATCCTGATGACCGGCCACCTCGAGAGCGAGGAATCGCTGACCTGGCAGAACGCGCGCAACGGCGAGTGCATGCGCTTCTACCAGCCCATGCAGCTGCCGGGCATCGACATGCTGTGCGACGCGATCGAGATCTCGACCGCCTTGCAGGCGCGTTCGGTGGCCCGCCAGGAAGGCCGCGCCGGGGTGATGAGCGAACTCTACGGCGTGACCAACTGGGACTTCGACTTCACCGGGCACAAGCGCCAGGGCGACTGGCAGGCGGCACTGGGCGTCACCCTGCGCGTGCATCACCTCGCCTGGTATTCGATGGCCGGCGAGGCCAAGCGCGACTACCCGGCGGCGATCGATGGGCACAGCCCGTGGTTCCGCGAGTATCCGCTCATCGAAGACCATTTCGCCCGGCTGAACACCTGCCTGACCCGGGGTCGCGCCCGCACCCGGGTCGCGATCGTCCATCCCATCGAATCCACCTGGCTCGCCTGGGGTCAGAACGACAGCAATGGGCCAAGCCGCCAGGCGCACGAGGACCGCTTCCAGGCCCTGATCCGCTGGCTGCTGCACGACCTGATCGATGCCGACCTCGTCGCCGAATCGCTGCTCTACCGGCAGGATGCGACGGTCGAGGACGGCCGCCTGCGGGTCGGAGCCAGCACCTACGATGCGGTGCTCCTGCCTGGCCTGGAGACCATCCGCTCGACCACCCTCGCGTTGCTGGAACGGTTGCCGCACGATCGCGTGGCCGTGCTCGGCCAGGCGCCAACCCTGGTCGATGCGCTGCCCTCCCCGCGTGGCGAAGCTCTGGCCGCGCGCTGCCTCCGTCTGCCCTGCGAACGCGTCCCGGTGCTGGCCTATCTGGAACGCTTCCGTGACGTGCGCGTCCGCAGCCACGGCCTGCGTGACCTGCTGCACCAGATCCGCGAGGACGGTGAGGCGCGTTGGCTGTTCGTCTGCCGCACCGACCGCTCTGGCCCGGCCCCGGTTCCGTGGGAGCGTCCGGACGCCCCGCCGGCAATCGTCGAACTGCGCGGGCGTTGGCGCTGCGAGGCCTGGGACACCCTGAGCGGCACGGTGAGCGACCTGCCGGTCCAGCACCGCGACGGCTGGACCGGTGTGGCCTGGGAAGCCCCTGCCGCCGGATCCATCCTGCTGCGCTGGCTGCCCGAAGCGGGATCCGTCGGCCTGCCTGAATCCAGGCGCACGAAGTGCAGCGAACGCGGGCGTCTGGCCCCGCCGCACGCCGTCACGCTCGCCGAGCCCAACGCCCTGGTCCTCGACCGGCCTGAAGGCCGCCTGGACCAGGGAACGTGGGAGCCGGCCACCGAGGTTCTGGCCCTCGACAACCGCTGGCGCGTGCGCCTGGGTTGGGGGCGCATCACCAGCCGCATCGCCCAACCCTGGGCCGAGCCGGCCGGTCCACCACCGCACCGCGTCACCCTGCGTTACCGCATCGACTGCGCCACGGCCGTGGCGAGCCCACGCCTGGCACTCGAACGCGCGCCTGAGGCGTCGCTCCGTCTCGACGGCAGAGACCTGCCGCTGCGCATCGATGGCTGCTACATCGACGCTGACATCCCGACGGTGGCGCTGCCCGACCTCCCCCCCGGCAGCCATGAACTGGAGATCGTCCTGCCCTACGGGCGCGACCGGACGCTGGAGCGGGCCTACCTGCTCGGCTGCTTCGGCGTGGCAGTGCGCGGTAGCGAGGCACGCATCGTTGCGCCGCCGACGGCCTGGGCGTGGGGTGACATCGCCACCCAGGGTCTGCCCTTCTATGGTGGCAACCTGACCTACCACTGCCGTCTGGAACACGCGGGCGGCCGACTGGTGTTGCGTGTGCCGCTGTTCAGGTCGCCGCTGCTGCGCGTCGCCCTTGATGGCCAGGATCGCGGCCCCCTCGCCCTGCCGCCCTACCAGCTCGATCTCGGCGAGGTGGCGGCCGGAACGCATGAACTGGCGATCACCTGCTTCGGCGACCGCCTCGCCACCTTCGGGCAGTTCCACCATGCCGCTCAGGCCATCCACCGCTGGTGGGGTCCGGACTCGTGGCGCACCGATGGCGATCAGTGGAGCGACGAGTACCAAGGCAAGCCGCACGGCGTGCTCAGCGCACCGATCCTGCTCGGTTGATGTGACGAGTGGCATGGGCGTCTCGCCCATGTGCCTCAAGCCACGGGCAGGATGCCCGTGCCACGCGAAGCCATCAACCTGCGCAGGCCGCGAGCAGCGGCTTGAGCACGATCTCGACCCCGGCAGCCCGGTTCCACACCAGGCTGCCCAGATCGATGGTGCAGAAGATGGCCCGGCCATCGGCGGAGGCGGTTAGCACCGGCCGGCCGTCGTCGGCCGCCAGCAGCACCCTGGCGCCACTCATCGCCACGCGGGTGTGGTTGCCGACCGCGGCCAGCCCACCAATCCGCCAAGCGTTGGCCGGGACGCAATGGTCGAAGGCTACCTGCCGCACCCCGAAGGCCTGATCGAGGCCACGCGGCCGGACATCGACCATGCGCCCCTCCTCGTCGAAGAAGCCGGTGGCGAACCCCGCGATGACCCGTCCGCCAGCCGCCAGGCAGCGCTGCACGGCGGCGGATTCATCCAACGACATCACCGGGCTGTAGGGCAGCACCAGCAGATCGCCGGCAGCCCAGTTGCGCGTGCACAGCGTGCGCTCGTCATCCATCTCGACCCGCCAGCCCGCCTCATGCAGCAGGGCGTGCCAGCCAGGGATGGCGCTGTTGGGCGTGGCCTCGGGGTCGCAGTTGGCGGCGATGGCGAGCGAGGCCTGGCTGTAGTGCAGCACGGCGCGTGGTCGGGCCGGTCGCGCCGCGATCGTGGCCCTGGCCCGCTGGTAGATGCCGGGCAGGGCCTTAGCGCGGCTGGTCGGCGTACCGTCCACATCGCACAGGCCGTTCATGCCGCATTCGACGCCGGTGCGCCATGGTCGCCACAGGAAGAAGCACACCCCGTCGGCCCCGCCAGCGGTGTAGGTCTGGGCGCAACGCTCAAGGAAGGCCTCGTCGAACCAGCCACCGACGAAATCCATGCGCCAGGGGACATTGTGCGGACCGCCCTGCGTCTCCATGATGAAGAAGCGCGCCCCATCATGGGTCAACGCCGAGCGCATCAGGTCGGTCTCGTAGGCGAGGAAGCGCTGCTCCCAGGCCGGATCCTTGCGGAAAGCGTAGAGGTCGGTGCCGGCCCAGTCGAGGCCCTTGGCCTGCGCCCAGTAGTCCTGGCCCAGCTTCACCATCGTCGTCGGATTCACATCGGGGATATTGGTGCCGACGCTGACGCCGGGACAGAGACGCCGCAGCAGATCACGCTGCCAGTGCACGAACTGCGCCAGGGCCTCGGCGCGGAAGCGGCACCAGGCCAGCCAGGCGCTGTGGTTGACCGTGCCGATCCCAGGTCGCGGCGGGTCGATCAGGTCGAAGGACGGCAGGCCACGCGCCCAGAAGTGGCTGACCCAGGCCTCGTTGAGCGCCGCGATGCTGCCATACCGGCGCTCGCACCAGCGGCGGAAGGCGACGATGGCCAGCGGGTGGTAATCGTAGGTCAGGCCGGCATTGCACTCGCCCATGTTGGGCTCGTTGTCGATCTGCCAGCCGACCAGGTGCGGGCAGTCGCGGTAGCGCTCGGTCAGGCGGGTGACGATGCGCTCGACCAGGGCGAGGTAGCCCGGATGGTGATGGCAGCCGTAGTGGCGGTTACCCAGGTGCGGCCGGCCATGCTGATCCTGCATCAGCATCTCGGGATGACGCGCGATCAGCCAGGCCGGCGGCGTCGCGGTCGGCGTGCACAGGACCAGCTCCAACCCGGCCTGGCCGACTGCGGCGACGAAGCGGTCGGTAGCGGCGAAGTCGAAGGCCCCGTCATCGAGCTCCCACCACGACCACGAGAACTCACCCCAACGTACGGCCGTGACGCCGTGCTCCTTCATGCGCCGGAGGTCACGCAGCCACTCGGACTCCGGCCACTGCTCGGGATAATAGGCGGTGGCGAAGATCGGCAGGCTGGGGAAGCGCATAGGATCAACTCGGGAACATGCCCATGATCGGCGGCATCGTGCCGGTGATCAGGAACACCGTCCACGGATGGACGATGGTGATGATGGCCATCGACAACTCGCCGATGATCAGACCGATGAACAGCGGCTTGAGATCCTGATAGACCTTGCCGCCGGCGAAGCGCACGATCGCCACCTTGATCGCCCAGCCGAGCAGGACCGAGAACCAGATGCGCGCCGAAACCCACGACCCCATCACCACGAACATCATCGGATGCAGCGGGAACCAGGTCCAGCGGAAGCGGCAGGCGCTGAAGCCGAAGACCAGCACGGCACCGAAGGCGATCCAGCCGAGGTCCTCAAGCTGGATGGCGGTATGGCTGATCTGGCCAAGCTTTTCCAGGCCCGAGGCGGCCGAGGATTCGGCGTAACGTCCGGTCTCGATCAGGTGGTTGAGGCCGCGGGTGGACTGGTCGAGGGCGTCGGCCCCCGGCCAGAAGGCGAAGGAATCGCGGCCGGCCCCGAAGTTATAGAGACCCCAGAGACTGGCGATGATGCCGGCGCCCAGCGCCACGACCATGGCCCCGATCCCGAGCATGGCCAGAGGCAGACGCGGGGTGCCGGTGTTGTCGGCGATCTTGAACGCGGTGCTGGCGAAGGGCAGCAGGCTTTCGCGGGTCTCACGCACCAGGGCTGCGCCAACCAGATACATCGACACCAGCGAGGCTGGTCCGACTGCGCCGAAGCCGAGCACGGTGGACACCACCTGGGCCGGGGCCCAGCCCGCCTGGACGAAGGGCAGGCCGGTCTCGCACACGATGCGGCTGACCACCAGCAGCAGGACCAGAAGGGTCAGCGAGAAGCAGATCGCAACCAGCCAATCCATGCCGAATGCGCCGACCAGGACGGTGACGAAGCCGGCTGCGGCCAGCAGGAAGCCGCGTGCCGCCCAGGCCTGCTCGGCCGCGACCTCGGGGCGTTTACGGCCGAAGGCGGC
>JAIFND010000090.1 GCA_020047915.1 bacterium
GTCCACGGTTTCAGAGCGGCAGCGATGAAACCGAGCTGTGACAAAGGCCGGGGGGCAGGCCCACAGGGCCGCGGGGGCGAAGCCCCTGAGCAGTTGCAGCCGGGTTTCACAGCCCGGCATAGCCGGGCTGTTCGGCCGTTGCTGCAGGGCTTCGCCCCGCACCTCACGCAGTCCTCGTCAACATGGAGATGTTGACCCGTAGTGCTATAGCGGGCGGCGTGTTGCCGCTGTGCGATCGACGTCCAGTGTCGCCGGCCCGGGCTGGGGGAAATTCCAGTGCTCATGGCCGCTGGGAAACTGGCAGAGGTTACGACTGTGCGTCAGTTGGAAGCCAGTGGGGATGGCGGCGCCAAAGGGCTTGAACCACTGGGTGTCGCCGATGCGCAGGCCGACCCCGGCATCGCTGACCGAAATGAGCGGGGCGGGGCCGCGCTGGATGGTGGCCACGGCGTAGATGTGCTGCAGCTCGCGGCCACCGCCGAAGGTGGCGCGCACGAAGGGGCGGCCGCGATACCCGATGTGCTCGGAGCCGAAGATGCGATGGCTGGCCGGAGCTTGGTCCATGATCAGCTCATCGGGCTGATGGCCGAGGAAGCGCACCTGCATGCGGGCGCCATCGTCGGCCACGAGATCAAATCCGCCTTCGACGATCCGGCAGCGCAGTTCGGGGGCGAAGATCTGGGTCCACCACCATTGCCGGCCGGGCTGATGCTCGATCAGATCCAAGCGGGCCAGCATCAGCGGGCTGTTCGCGGTCGCCCAACGCACGCCGACGTAGCGCTCATGGTAGCCCAGGGCGCACCAGCGCAGGTCCATGCCCAGGCGCGCCTCCTGGTCGCTGACCTCATCCCAGATCACCAGGCCCCGGTTCTGCGATCGCTGCCGCCATTCGGCCTCGGCGGCGCAGACTGTGCTCTGCCATTCGGGCAGGTGCTGGCCGTTGCCGCCGCCCAGGATCCAGTCGTGATTGAGGGCCAGCAGGCGGATCGAGCCGGCATCGTCGTGGGTGTGGCCACCGATATGGGTGGTCCGGGCATAGGCCCCCAGCAAGGCATCATCCTGGTCCTGGTAGCGGTCGCGGACGATCCACAGGCCCTGGCGACTGTCGCTCACCGCGTGCGGCAATCCGGCGTTGGCCTCGCTGGCCTCGGTATCGTAGGGATGGCAGACGGCGGCAAAATACAGGCCATGCAGCCATGGCGCGTAGCTCGGGTGGGGGCTCTCATGTCCCCACATCCGGTTCCACCACTGCAGCAGGGCGCCGCGCTGGGAGTCAGGGGCCAGGGCCAGCAGGATGTTATCCGTGGTGCCGGCGGGCCAGCCCTGGCTGTGGTCATTCCAGCTGATCGAACTCGCCCATTCCGGAGCCTTCTCCTGGGCGTCGGTCAGATTGTGGCGGGCACAGGTGATGGCGGCCAGGCTGGGGCCCATCTGGCGCAGGTGGGGATGCCGCGCGATGAGGTCTGGCCCGCCACAGGCGCGCCAGGCCAGCACGGCCGGCAGCAGCCCGCCGCAGGCGAAGGCCTGGTAGCCCTGGCCCTCATGGTACAGGCCGGCATCGCCGAAATGCTTGCAGAAAGCGGCAACTCGCTGGCCGCAGAAGGCGATCAGTTCGCGGTGATCCCACGTGCCGCCTTCCGCCTTCGGCTGGCCGTGGCTGGCCAGGGCGGCGATCAGCGACGCGCCATGGGTGACCGCCCACCAGTTGTTGCCCACCTGATACGGGTTGGCCTGGCGTACCTGATTGATGGCAAGGGCGCAGCGCGACAGGAGTGCGGCGAAAGCCACCCGTTCCTCTTCCGTCCAAACCTCGGCGCAGCACTGCTGGACGATGGCGGCCTTGATGGCCGGGACGGCAACCCCCAGATCAAAATGCGGCCAGGGGCTGAAGGAGCGCAGGATGGACTCCCGGGCCAGGCCGGCGTAGACGACCTCGCCACTGAGCAGATAGGCCACGGCGCAGGCCACCGCATGACCGTCGTGCATGAGGGCCTGGCTGCTGTCCGGCATGGCCCCAGGCTCGACCGGGCCGGCCGCCCTGCGGACGCAGACCAGCAGTCCGCTGAGGTGCGGGTGCCCCTCGGCCAGCAGGGACCGCAGGCGCTGGACCAGAGCATCATCGTGCCACAGGCGGGGCATCGGGGGGCAGGCAGGGCTATGGACAGGCGTCATGGTAGCTCCGGCGATGAGGTCATGGGGGCAGAGTTGAAGAGTTCTCAGCAACCGGCACCGGCCCACGGCCCAAAAGCGCTGGCCCATGGCGCGGGTGTCGCCCAGTTGCGTCGGCCAGGCGCTCGTACTCGGCTACCGGGATCGCCTCGCGGTGCATCACCCATTCGTGGCGGTCCAGTTGCGAATACAGGCCTAGCGGGGCTCCGCCCCAGCCCGAGGCTGATTATGGGCGTCGCCCCGCTAGCTGGCTGTTGCTGCAGGGGCTGTGCCCCCGCACCCCCGGCAGGTCAAAGTCGCTACCCTCAAGGACTCTAGTGCAGGAAGAGGCCGGATCCAGCGGCGGCGAACCAGCGCCGGTTGACGGAGCGCGGGTCCTCATCGGGATGGGCGCTGTGGTGACGCAGATAATGAGGCATGGAAATCACGATGAACACACCTGGGAGTCGGTGGGGCGGCCCGACCGGGAATTCGGCGGGCAATGAGGATAAGCATGATCCTATCCCGCACCTGCGGTCGGACCTATGGACTGCTCCCCCACGGAAATGTACAAAATCACTGTGCTGAGTGGCAACGCCGCCCCCACACCGGCCGAGTCCATCCTGCGAATGGTCAAGGCGGCCCTGATCACCAATCGTCGCAGCCTCCACGATCCTCACTCCGGAGCGGACCCTGGAGAGCCTGCTGTCGCTGGCGCAGGCGATGGCTGATGCCGGCGCGTTGACCAAACCGGCACGGTTGGTCGAGGCTGGCGCACCGCCGGGGTCGCGCTGATCGGCGAGTCCAACCAGCGCGACCCCGGTTGGAATCAGGATCCGTTCGTTGGCACCTTCGGTGCAGAAACGGGTACCTGTACCAGGACAGGAACCCCCGTGCTCCACGATCCGGCCACCCTGATGCGCCACGGAGCGCTGGCGTCGGAAGCGACCTCGCCAGGGACATCCACCCGGACGGTCTCAGAAGTATGGCAATTGATACGCAGCTGGCCGGGCACTCTCACGAGCGTGGTCGACGGAGGTGACTCCATCACGTATTCCTGCCGCTCCAGGTAGACGAGGCCGGCGACCTGCTTGGAGCCGTTGTCGAACATGACCGGGGAAGACGCCTCTGCTCCCTTGCCAAGCATCACATCCCGGTCGGTCGTATTGCGGATGGTCAACCGCGCGTGCAGGCCGCCAGCATCCTGCCGGCAGCAGGTGAGGGATGCCTGCAATCCATCTTGTTCGGCCTGGGCACCTATTGCGCCTCGACATGCCGTGTCGCGAGACGATGAGCAACCCGCTGCGGCGGCAAAAGCCACCGCCAGGACGGCAAGGGTGAGGGTGGGGTTCCGGATCTGCATGGCATCCTCCTTGGGATATCCAGGGCAGAGCCACGCGCGGGCCAATACGTTCAATCCTTCCAACCCCTTGATGGGACATCACGCGAACTGAATGCGAGTCGCGTTGGCGCAACTCGGATAACCCCATGGTTGCGCTACTGCCTGCCGTCCGAAAGCAGAGTCACGTACCTCACCTGGCGAGGATCGCCTTTGATCTGCCTCCAGCTGGGAGGCGACCTGACTCATGTTTTATAACGCCTCGTACACCTCGTCTGTAGCACTACGAACCGATATCTCCGGTTCGTCCCGAGATATCGGTTCGTAGTGCTACACAGAGCACCAGAGTGACCAGAGGGGAAAGGCTTGCATGGTACATCGACATGCACCGTCCGGGTGAACCCGAGAAATCGCGCAAATCCTTGTCTTGACCTCTGGTAGCTCTGGTTCTCTGTGTGAAATGCTGCGTTTCGTCTCAGGCTCGTCACGGGTGGCAGTCCTGATTGCTACCGAGTGGCAATCTCGCTACCCGCTGGCAAAGGCACAAGTACTGACAATGGCTTAGGAGACGGCTTTCGTGGCACGCGGCTCGCTCCGGTAAGGTCGTGCTCGTCGCCCTCACCATCTGGAATGACCACCTCGCTACGGTCGCGGATTTCTCCCAGCGCCTGCTCGTGGTGGAGGTCGAACATAGCCGGGCCTGCGCCTACCGCGAAATTGACGCCCCAGGCAAGGACGCCTTACACTGGTGCGCCCGGTTGGCCGCAGAGGGCGTCTCCACCTTGATCTGTGGCGCCATAACCCGGCATCTGGACCAGCAGTTGAACGCCTCTGGCGTTACCGTGGTGGACGGGTGCTCGGGCCCGAGTGCGGCGGTATTGCAGGCCTGGCTGGCCGGGACCCTCTCCGAGCCGCAATGGCGCATGCCGGGCTGCCATCGCTGGAGAGACGAGAGGCATAGGAGCGCCCACCGCGCATGCCACCTCCGAGGAACCTCCGCCAACCCGTCGCCAGCTCCTACAGAAAACCATCTCATGCGCATCGCCATCTCAACGTCCGGTATCGATCTCGATGCCGCTCTGGATCCCCGCTTCGGTCGCACCCGCCACCTCGTGATCTGTGCCATCGACTCGGAGACGAGCACCCACCACGAGAATCCGACCGCCGTGAACGCCGAACATGGTGCCGGCATCAAGACGGCCGAGTTCGTCGCCAGTCTGGGCGTCCAGGCGGTGATCTCAGGTGCAGTCGGCCCCAAGGCCATGCAGGTGCTGCGAGCGGCCGGCATCAAGGCCTACGCCAGCACCGCCTCCACGGTCCGCGCCGCCCTCGCTGAACTGCGCAGCGGGAAGCTCAGCGAGATGCCGTGATGAAGCTGACCTGCAATGATGGCAAGATGCCCTGGCCGTGTCAGATGGCCTGGGGTATTGCCCTGATCGCCTGCGTAGCGGTAAGCGCGATGATCATGATCTGTATTCAAGATGGCGATAAAGCCTCAGTCGCAGCCCAACCAACGCCTGCCCAAGAGACCTCCCATGCCAAACCGTGATGGAACTGGTCCGCGCTGGGTCCAACGCCCGGCTGCCGCCGTTCAAGATCCCGCACGTGCTGATGCCACACCCACCGCCCCACCCCAGCGCCCCGGCTGTCGTGGCCAAGGCGGACTCGGCCGCGGACTCGGCCGCGGACTCGGCCGCGGACACAGTGCCAGGGGTCCTGGTTTCAGCTGCGGCCGTCGGCGAGGGGCGAACTGATGCCTGTCGCCGCTGCCACCGCTGCCCATGCCCGCGGACACAACTGTTGCCAAGCTGTCCTGCATGCCTTTCAGGAGCATTGCCAGATCGGCGATGATCGCATCGTCGCTGCCCGTCTGGCTGGCGCAGGTCGTGCGCCAGGTGGGCGTTGCGGCGCATTGCACGCCGCCCTCGACATCCTGAGGCCAGAGCATCACGCGGCTGTCGAGGCCGCCTTCGTCAGTCGCACGGGGTCTGCGGCCTGCCGCGAGATCCGCAAGCTGCGCCGGGCGTCCTGTCGTGAATGCGTCGGTGAGGCAGCCCGCCTCGTGGCGCAACGAGTCGGATCAGGTTCGGCATGAGTTCGGTGCCGGCCACCCGTAGGCGCATGCGCATCGCCGTCCTCAGCGGCAAGGGTGGCGCTGGCAAGACCACGGTCGCCTGTGGTCTGACCCAGGCCCTGCGGGCGGCCGGCCACTCGGTCACGCTGGTGGATGCCGATGCCGAGGCGCCAGATGCCGCCGTGACCCTGCCGGTGCGCTGGCAGCCACCGACCGCCGTGCATCTGCAGGTACCGGTGATCGACGCCCAACGCTGCGACGGTTGCGGGGCTTGCGCTGCCGGCTGCCAGTTCAACGCCCTGGCCATGGCAGGTGGCAAACCGCTGGTCTTTGCAGATCTCTGCCACGGCTGCGGAGCCTGCGCCCTGATCTGCTCAGCGCACGGCGCCGCCATCCATGAGCAGCCATTCCCCATCGGCAGCGTGCGCCGGGGAACAGCGGCCTGGGGTGAACTCATCGAAGCCCGCACCGCCGTTGGCGTGGCCCGTGCCAGCCAGGTGATCAGCGCCGCCTTGATCGAGGCCGGCCCCCACGGGTATCAAATCGTGGATGGGCCCCCAGGCACCAGTTGCAGCGCCGTTGCGGCCCTGGCTGGCGCCGATCTCGCCCTGGTGGTGGTCGAGTCCACGCCCTTCGGACGCCATGACGCGACCCTCGCCGTGCAACTGGTGCGCGAGCGGGGCGTTCCGCTGCGTATCATCCTCAATCGCTGCACCCCTGAGGACATGCGCGATTCCCAGGTGTGGTGCGCTCAGCAGAGCGCCCCGATCGCGGCGACGATCTCCGAAGATGCGGATCTGGATCGCGCCGGAGCTCAGGGGCTTGATCCCTGGCAGCATGCGCAGGCATTTGCCGCCGTCTGCCGGTCCTTGGCGCTCGTTCTGACGACTGAGCTGGCCCAACCCTGTCTGGAATCCGCCGATGCGCACTGATCCCGCCTGCGTGCCCTGCTTCCTGCGTGGCGCCATCGAAACCGCCCGGCTGCTCGAACTGCCCAACGCCGACACGCAGCGCTTCGTCTGTGAAGCGGGCAGTCTTGCGGCCAGACACGATCCGATGTGCAGCCCGCCCATGCTCGGCCAGCAGATCCAACGCTGCCTGCGCACCTTCGCCGGTTCAGACCCCTATGCCGCGATCAAGGAGGCGTCGAACGCTCTCGCGTGGCGCTTGCTGCCCGGGGTTGCCGCCAGCGTCGCCTCATCCCAGGACCGTTTCGAGGCGGCTCTGCGCTACAGCATCGCCGGCAACTGCATCGACTTCGGCAAGGGGCACGGCATCGGCGAACCCGAGGTGCTGGCGACATTGGAGCGGCTGGCTGCGATCCGACTGGATCCCGTGCTGGTCGGTCGGGTCCGGCGGCTGTGCGAGCACGCCCGACGCATCGTCTTTCTCGCCGACAACGCTGGCGAGGTGATCTTCGACCGCCTGCTGCTGGAGCGACTGCCCGCCGGTCGCGTGACCGTGATCGTCCGTGGCGGCCCGGTGATCAACGACGCGACGATGGCCGACGCGGTCCAGGCCCGCATCGCCGACTTTGCACGCGTGATTACCAGCGGCAGCGATGCACCTGGCACCGTGGTCACCGACCTGACCCGACCGGCCTGGGAGGCGATCGCCGAAGCCGACCTGGTGATCGCCAAGGGCCAGGGCAATTACGAGTCGTTGGAGCCGAGCAGCCGCGACCACGTCCATCTGCTGCTGGTGAAATGCGCTGTCGTCGCCGCCCAGACCGGATTGATCCAGGGCGCGCCGGCGATCATCCATCATCCAGGTTACCTGTCGCGCCGCCTAGCTGATCCCGAGATGATCCCGTGATCAGGCAGGTTGCAATCGTCAGCGGCAAAGGTGGCACGGGCAAGACCAGCCTGACCGCGGCCTTCGCCCAGCTCGCCGCACCGGCCGTGCTGGTCGATGCCGATGTCGACGCGGCCGATCTCCATCTCGTGCTGGCCCCGCACGAATGCGAAC
Organism: bacterium; assembly: GCA_020047915.1. GTDB lineage: Bacteria > Planctomycetota > UBA11346 > UBA11346 > UBA11346 > UBA11346. The sequence continues at coordinate 7,530 of JAIFND010000090.1, forward strand.
GTCACGACTATTTCAGCCTGCCGGTGGCGCGTATCGCCGCCGAAAACTGCATGCTCTGCATGGCCTGCGCCCATGTCTGCCGGTTCGACGCGATCTCTCTGTTTCAGGGGCTTCGCCCCTACGGATCTGACGATCCTACCCCCGGGCTTTGTCAGAGCTTGGTTTCGTCGGCAGCCATCCGAAACCATGGCGGCATCGGCTTCGCCGATTCTATGCCGCCACCGCTCCTCGGCGCCCGCCCCGATGCGGGGCATCGGGGGGTATCAGGTCAGGCCGTCGTCGATGAAAGCGTGTGCGAGGGTTGCCGTGCCTGCGCCCTGATCTGCCCGGTCAAGGCCATTTCCTTCCACCCCCGCTGCACCGGGGCCTGGATGGTCGCAGACACGACCGTGGGTCCGTTGGTCCATGCACGATTGCACCCCGGCGCCGAACACGCTGGCAAACTCACCACCGCAGTGCGCGATCGGGGCCGGGCCTTGGCTGCCGAGCGGGGGCTGGATCTGATGCTGATCGATGGTCCGCCTGGCATCGGCTGCGCCGCGACCGCTGCCATCGCCGGCGTCGATCTGGCCGTCGCCGTTACCGAGCCGACACCAGCCGCCGAGGCTGATCTGGAACGCCTCTGGCAGCGGACTGAACAACTGCGCATACCCCTCGCCCTGATCGTCAATCGTTGCGACCGCAATCCGGTGCTCGCCGAACGCATGCTGGCCGCAGCCAGCGTCCGAGGTGGCTATCCGCTGGGATCGCTGCCGACCGATCAGGCCTTCCGGGCTGCGCAACGGGCCGGGACTAGCGTCCTTGAGGTCGCTGGTCCCACCCTGCGCGAGGCGATCCAGCGCGTGTGGGAACGCCTGCGTGCGGCCCTGGATGCCCGGACACGCTGCGAATCCGACCTTCCTGTTCCCGCTGAACGTTACGTCCCCTGAGGCCTGCAATGTCCGACACCTGTTCGTCGTGTTCCTCCGCCACTGCTGGCTGCGATCCTGCCACCTGCGGCCAGACGTCCGCCTGTGCCAGCACCCCGGCTGGCTGCCCGGCGAACCATCCGCAGGGCATCAGCCATCCGATCCTGGTCCTGTCGGGCAAGGGCGGCGTCGGCAAAAGCACTGTCGCCGTGCAATTGGCGCGTGGACTTGCACGGCGCGGGGCCCGGGTCGGCATCCTCGATGCGGACGTGCATGGGCCGAGCGTCCCGCGTCTGCTGGGTCTGTCCGGCCAGCGGCACGAGAACAACGGCACGCATGTAATGCCGATCCAGTCCAGTGAACGGCTGGCCGCCGTGTCCATCGGTTTTCTCATGGACGACTGCGATACCGCCGTCATCTGGCGCGGTCCGGCCAAGACCGGGGCGATCAAGCAACTGATCCAGCAGACCGACTGGGGTGGCCCGCTCGACTGCCTGGTGGTCGATCTGCCGCCAGGCACCGGCGATGAAGCCCTGGCTGCGGCGCAACTCATCCCCTCGGTCGCCGGGGCGGTGGTCGTCACCACACCGCAAGCGGTGGCGACCGACGACGTGCGCCGGTCCCTCGCCTTCTGCACCAAGCTGGGGATCAAAGTCCTGGGCATCGTGGAGAACTACGCCGGCTACGCCTGCCCGCATTGCCATCAGGTCAGCCGTCCCTTCCAGAGCGGCGGCGGCGAGCGCCTGGCGCAGCTGACGGGTGTCCCGTTGCTGGCGCAACTGCCGCTCGATCCATGCGTCGTGCAAGCCGGCGACATGGGCAGCGATCCCATGGAGATCGCCCCGCTCTCTCCGGCCGTGGTCGGTTTCAACCGCATGGTTGATGGTGTCCATCGCGCCCTGCCTGATCTCATTCCTGGTTCCACCCCGCTTCCGGAGCTTCCCATGGCCACCCCAGCCCTCATCGCCGTCCCGATCAGCAATGGCCAGGTGGATCCCCACTTCGGGCACTGCACCGCCTTCGCCCTCCTGGAGACCGATGGCCAGCGCATCGTCCAACGCCGCGACCTAACGCCGCCCAAGCATGAGCCGGGCGTCCTGCCGCGTTGGCTGATCAGCCAGGGCGTGCGGGTGGTCATCGCCGGCGGCATGGGCGAACGCGCCCAGCAGATGCTGGAGCAGGCCGGCGTCGTCGTGGTGATGGGCGCGAGCACCGGAACTCCCGAGGAACTCGCGTTCCGCTACATCTCCGGTGGCCTGGCCAGCCAGGGCAGCGCCTGTACCGCTCACGAAGGTCATGGGTGCGGGGGGCACTGATGGAGACGGTCCACGAACCACTGACCCTCGACCTCATCGCCCGCGACTTCAACCCCGCCTGGTGCGCGGCGGTCATGGGCACAGGCGCCGTGCCGCTGGCGCTCGGGTTCATCGACCACCCGGCAGCACGGTGGCTGGCCTGGGGGTTCGCTGCGCTCGCGGCGTTGATGTGCCTGTCGCTGCTGGTGCCGTGGACGCTGCGGCTCATCAGGCACCGCGCCGCGATGGCGAAGGACCTCGACCATCCGGTGGCGACCAACTTCTTCCCCACCATGCCGATCGCCATGGTGATCATGGCCTTGGTGGCGCTGCGCTATCCGGAACTCGTCGGCGGCGCCGAGGCTGCCCGCTGGGTCGGTCTCGGATTGTGGTGCCTGGGCGTGATCGGCATCTTCGGCTTCGGCTTCCTCATCCTGCCACGGCTCTTCGCCAAGCCAGGCATCACCCCGCAGCAGACGACCTTCGGCTGGTACATCCCGCCGGTCAGCAAACTGCTCGTGCCGGTCGCCGGATTCGACCTCGCCCGGCTCCATCCACCGCTCCAGGATCCCATCCTGGTCATCTCGCTGGCCGCCCTGGGCATCGGCTTCTTCATGTTCCTGTTCGTCGGGGCGATGGTTTACCACCGCTACATCTATCATGAGCTGCCGATCGGACGCATGGCCCCGACCTTCCTCATCGGCGCGGTGCCGACGGCCATCCTCGCCATCGTCCTGGGCAAGTTGGCCGGGGCGGCCGAGGCCGGTGTGTGCATGCCGATCAATGCCCAGGTGATTGCCGCGGTGGCCATGCCAGCGACGGTCGCCTTATGGGGGTTTTCCTTCTGGTGGGCGATCCTTGCCGGTATCATCATCCTGCACCATCTCCGCCGCGACGATCTGCCATATGCCCTGTCTTGGTGGGCCTTCACCTTCCCCTTGGCAGCCCTTGCCATCGCCGGCGGCGTCAGCGCCAGACTCACCGGTTCGCCGACGATCCATGCCGCCTATCTGGCTTCCACCGTCGCATTGCTGCTGGTCTGGGCCATTGTCGCCTGGCGAACCATCGGCGGTGTCCGCGATGGACGGCTTTTCCGACCGGCCCACTGATACGATAGGATGCAGGCCATGTCAGAATCACTTCCTCCTGAGAGACAGGACGGCTGGCGGCCATCGCCGGCCCTGCTCGACCATATGCACCAGCCGCGCAACAACGGCTGGCTGCTGTATCCCGATGGCCAGGCCCACCTGGTCGGTGATTGCGGCGACCAGATGGCGATGTGGGTGAAGGCGGATGGCGACCGGATCGAGCGCATCGTCTTCGTCACCAGCGGCTGCGGCACCTCGCACGCCGCCGGCAGCATGGCGACGGTGCTGGCCACCGGCCGCAGCATCCAAGAGGCCATGCAGTTGACCCAGCAGGAGGTGCTGAGCGGCATCGGTGGACTGCCGAAAGATCACGAACACTGCGCCCTGCTGGCTGCCACCACCGTGCAGATGGCCTGTGAAGATGTCCTGGTGCGCCGGCTGACCCCGGCCGAAAGTACACCGTGAACCTGCCCGAACTCGCAACTGATGCCGATCCGGATTTCATCAATGATGCGGCCTTGGAGTTCCTCCTGGCCCGGCCTGCCCCGGATCAGGCGGAAGTCACCGACCTGCTGGCCCGCTCGCTGGCCAAGGAGCCTCTGACGGTCGCCCAGACGGCCCGCCTGTGCCTGGTCACCGATCCGGATCAGGTCGCCCAGATCCATGAAGCCGCCCGTCGCCTGAAGCGCGATGTCTACGGCAACCGCATCGTCCTGTTCGCGCCGCTCTACATCGGCAACAAGTGCGTGAACGACTGTGCCTACTGCGGCTTCCGCTCGACCAACGGCTCGGCGGTCCGCCGGACCCTCGATCAGCAGGAACTCGTCCATCAAGTCGAGGCCCTGGAGGATAAGGGGCACAAGCGCCTGGTCCTGGTCTACGGCGAGCATCCCGACTACGATGCCGACTTCATTGCTGAGAGCGTCCGCACGGTCTACGGCGTGAAGCGCGGCCACGGCGAGATCCGCCGGGTCAACATCAACGCCGCCCCGATGGACGAGGCCGGCTACCGCACGGTCAAGGCGGCAGGCATCGGCACCTGGCAGATCTTCCAGGAGACCTATCACCACGCGACCTACGCCCGCCTGCATCCGGCCGGGACGCGCAAGGCCGACTACCGCTGGCGCCTGACCGGGCTCGGCCGAGCGATGCGCGCGGGCTGCGATGACGTCGGCCTGGGCGCCTTGTTCGGCCTCTACGACTGGCGCTTCGAGGTGCTGGGTCTGATCTCCCACGCCGCCTACCTGCGCGACTGCTACCGCTGCGGTCCGCACACCATCTCCTTCCCACGCCTGCGTCCGGCCTCCGGCATGGAGGTCGATCCGCGCTGGCAGGTCAGCGACGACGAGATGCTGCGCATCATCGCCATCCTGCGCCTGGCGGTGCCCTATACCGGCCTGATTCTCACCGCCCGCGAACCGGCCGCCCTGCGGCGCCAGGCCATCGCCATGGGCGTGTCCCAGATCGATGCCGGCAGCCGCATCGAGATCGGCGGCTACACCGAATGCGGTGATGCCCAGGTGCAGGTAGCCGAACGCGAGCAGTTCCAACTCGGCGACTTGCGCAGCCTCGACGAGGTGATCGCAGGGCGAAGTGCCATCGTTCTGCACCGGTTGTTACCGCCTGGGCCGCACCGGCGAGCACTTCATGGAATACGCCGTCCCCGGCTTCATCCGGAAGTTCTGCACGCCGAACGCCCTGACGACCTTGCAGGAATACCTGTGCGACTACGCCAGCGCGCCGACCAAAGCACTGGGCCAAGGCGTGATCGCATTGGAACTCGCCAAGATGCCCAAACGCAACCAGGGTGCCGTCCGCAAGCGCCTGGAAGCGATCCGCGCTGGCACCGCCCGCGATCTCTACGTCTGAACCCCCCACGGACCAGCCATGGACACCTACCAGACCAACCTCCACCGCCTGCAGCAACTGGCCACGCAGATGGGCCTGAAGCTCAATCCCGATACCGCCCGCGTCGAGAAGGTCGTCGGCCTCATGGCCAAGAACTTCGATGCCGTTGGCGAGTGGATCTGCCCGTGCAAGCAGAAGCACAGGCCAGCCGTCACAGGCGCCGACATCACCTGCCCCTGCCCGACCCTGAACTCCGAGATCAGCGTCGCTGGCACCTGCCACTGCCGCCTCTTCATGTCCGTCTGATCAACCACCCATCCCGCCTTCGGAACCGCCATGCCCATTGACGAACTGATCATCTCCCGCGCCATCCTGGATGCGCACCACCGCAAGATGTCGCGCTGCCTCGACAGCGATGTGTTGATCGTCGGTGGTGGTCCTGCCGGGCTGGTGGCCGCCGCGCACCTGGCGACACAGAACCGCCGGGTCGTGATCATCGAGCGGCAGTTGTCGCCTGGCGGCGGCATCTGGGGTGGCGGCATGGCGATGAACGACGTGGTCGTCCAGGAAGAGGCCAAGCACCTCCTGACCGCGATCGGCCTCAAGCCGCGCAAGGTCGACCACGATCTCTATACGGTCGATGCGGTTGCGATGGCCAGCGCCCTGATTTTCACGGCGGTACAGGCCGGAGCGGTGCTGCTCAACCTGACCTTCATGGAGGACGTCTGCATGCGCAATGGCACGGTGGACGGCCTGGTGATCAACCGGACCCGCATCGGCGACGTACTGCCGGTGGATCCCATCGTCTTCCGCTCCAAGGCGGTCATCGACACCACCGGCCATGAGGCGGCCGTGGTCGAGAAGCTGCGCAAGCGCCACCTGCTGCCGCCCGAGGTGTCGATCGCTGGCGAGCAGCCAATGCACGCCGAAGCAGGCGAACTCTTCGTGGTCGAGCGCACCGCCCAGGTGATGCCCGGCCTGTTCGTCGCTGGCATGTCGGTCTGCGCCACATTTGGCGGCCCACGCATGGGCCCCATCTTCGGCGGCATGCTGCTGTCAGGCGAGAAGGTGGCGAAGCTGGTCGCGTCCGCCGTTCCCGAACGGGCGTGCTGTCGCCAGCCGGCGCCAAGCAGTCAGCATGGCTAAGGGCATTCACACGCTGTTGGCGGAGACCCGCTCCCGATCGCACCCCGACTGCGCCTACTGCAGTCCTCAGGCCCCGGGCTGGTTGGCCTTGGAACTGCATGACGACGGTGCAGGCGGCGTCCAGGCGGCCTTCCCCTGTCCACCAGCGGCTGAGGGCTATCCAGGCCTGGTCCATGGCGGAGTCGTTGCGGGGCTGCTCGACGCGGCAATGACCAACGCCTTGTTCTCCCGGGGTGTGGTGGCGTTGACCGGACGCTTGTCGGTGCGCTACCATCACCCGTTGCGGATCGCCCGGACGGCCACGGTCGCTGCCCGGGCTTCTGAGCGTCGGGGCACCTGGTGGATCGTCCAAGGGGAGATCAGCCAGGGAGGCAAGGTCACGGCGACCGCAGAGGCTTGGTTCAAGGACAGCGCTGACCAGCCTGTCGATCCGGACCTGGCATGAACGGCCTGGCTGGCCTGATTATCACCGCCGTTCTGGCCAGCCACGGAGCCGTCCTGGTCGCAGCGACCATGTTGAAGCTGCCCGAGCGGGTCCGTCATGTCATCATCCCTGCCGCGGTCGCGTTTGCGGCTGGCACCATGCTCGGGGCGGTATTCCTGGGGCTGCTGCCGCACGCCCTCGCCCATGCGCCGGCCCAGCAGATCCTGCCCTGGACGCTTGGCGGCATTCTCGGCTTCTTCGTCCTGGAACGTCTGTTGATCTGGCGGCATTGCCACGATGAGCAGTGCGCCTTCCACCAGCGCACGGCTGAATTGATCCTGATCGGTGATGGCCTGCACAACCTCATCGACGGCATCGTCCTGGCTGTCGCCTGGTCCACCTCGCCGGGCCTCGGCATGGCGACCACCGTGGCCATCATCGCCCACGAAATTCCGCAGGAGATAGGCGATTTTGCCATCCTGGTCGATGCTGGATGGTCGCCACGCCGAGCTTTCTTCTGGAACCAGATCAGTGCTGCCACGACTCTGCTGGGCGCCCTCGGCGGGTGGTGGCTGCTGTCCAGTCTAGCCCCGGCCATCCCGCCCATGATGGCGGTTGCCGCCGCTGGATTCCTGTACGTGGCAGTCGCCGACATCCTGCCCGGACTCCACCAGCGTGGCCACGGACTGGCCGGATGGTTGCAGATCCCGCTGATCCTCTCCGGAGTGGCCACCATCGCTCTCTGCCATGGGTTGGGTGGGCATTGAGCGCCATGCCACATCAGTCGGAACAGAAGCAGGCAATCAGGGTCCGACAAGCCCGTCTGAGCGATCTCACGGCCATCTGTGAACTCATCGCCGCCTTTGCAGCCAAGCAGGTGATGCTTGAACGCACGACCAGCGATCTCTGCGATCACCTGCGGGATTTCCTGGTTGTTGAGGACGTCTCCAAAACCATATGCGGCTGCGCTGCCGTCCGCATCTACACCGAGACGGTGGCCGAGCTCCGCTCGCTGGCGGTGGCCGAACGCATGCACGGCCGCGGCCTTGGGCGCCTGCTAGTCGAGGGTTGTGTCGCCGAAGCTCAGGCGTGGGGATTGCGGTCCCTGATCTGCCTGACCTACCAGGTCGAGTTCTTCACGCGCCTTGGATTCGTCCGCGTCGATCGGAGCCGCTTTCCAGTCAAGGTCTGGAGCGACTGCGTCCGCTGCCCGAGTTTTCTGGACTGCCGCGAGGTGGCGATGTGGCGGCAGGTGCCACCGCGGAGTGTCGCTTGACCGATCCCGACCTGCGCGTGGTTCCAGACCCCATCCTGCGGCAGCGCTGCGAGCCGATCCGGCGCTTTGACCGTGGCCTGGCCGATCTCGCCGGCCAGATGCAGCGGGTGATGCTCGCACACGGCGGCATTGGTCTCGCCGCCCCGCAAATCGGCGTCCTACAACGATTGGTGGTCCTCCTCATCGACAATGAACCGCAGGTCATCGCCAATCCGACGATCGACTGGACCAGCGGTATTTCCGTCCTGAATGAAGGATGTCTGTCCTGCCCGGGGATTCTCGTACGGGTCCAGCGTGGCGCCTTGGTCATCGTTGAAGGGCAACACCTCGATGGGACTCCCGTCACCTATCGGTTCAGCAAGATGCTGGCCCACTGCATCCAACACGAGATCGACCACCTCGACGGACGCTTGATTCTGGATTACGGGCCGGCCCAAACCGGCGAAGCGAAGACGGGAACCGTCTGATGCCCTTCCATGCCTGCAAGCCCTCCTCAGGATGCACCGCGTGAGCCTTGGATGTTCCTGCTCCATCGGTCGCCGCTGGCCGTCCTACGACACCCTGCCGGGCCTGCGCCTGACCGTGGTGGTCGAGAATCGCGCCGGCCCTGGTTGCTGCGGGGCCCATGGCTTTGCCGCCTGGCTGGAGGCCGGTTCGGCGGTGGTGCTGGTGGACACCGGACCAGACCCGGACCTGCTGGCACAGAATGCGGCGGCGCTGGGCCTGGACCTTGGCAGGGTCGAGGCCGTGGTCCTCAGCCATGGCCATGACGATCATAGTGGCGGTCTTCCAGCCGTCGTGGCTGCACGGGCCGGCTGTCCACTGTCTGTGGTCATGCACCCCGCTGCGACCCGTCGGCGTTTCAGCCGTCGTACCGGCCTACCCCGACCCATCGGCATGCCGGATGCCAGCCAGGAGGCCTTGCGTTCACCTGGGGTCGAGGTCGTCACCTCGTTGCAACCGACCTGTGTCATTCCGGGCATCTGGGCGACCGGGGCGATACCTCGACGACAGGAGAACCCTGGCGAAACCTATCTGGTGCTCGATCCCACCGGGCGGAAGCCGGACCCTCTTGACGATGACCAGGCGGTGGTGGTCGATACAGAACACGGTCTGGTCGTGGTCTGCGGGTGCGCCCATGCCGGGATCGCCAACACGCTTGACCACATCGCGAAGATCCGGCCCGGAGCTCCGATTGCGTTGCTTGCCGGTGGCCTGCACCTCGGAACGGCGGCGGAGTCCCCAACGCTGATCGGCCTGTGCGATGACCTGGGACGACGGCAGATCGCCCGCTACGCCCTCGGCCATTGTACCGGGGAACGCGCCGAGCGCTTCCTCGCCCAACACCTCGGTGGCACGGTCACCACCCTGAACTGTGGAACCCGCCTGGAGATCCCGTGAGCGAAGGCTACTCCATTCAACCCATCGGCGTAATCCAGTCGCCCTACCGCGATCCGCAGGACATGCCCATCCAGGCCTGCGAAGCCTGGAACATCAGCGGCACGGCGATCATCGCCCCGGAATGGCGCGACGGCCTACGTGATCTGGCTGGATTCGATCGCGTCTGGTTGCTGTGGTGGGCTCATCGGGGCCGCTCTCCAGCCGCCATGGTACAGCCCTTCCGCGATACCCGCTCGCGCGGCGTCTTCGCCACCCGGGTTCCCGTCCGACCCAACCCCATCGCCATGTCCTGCGTCCGCCTGAGGTCGGTGGCGGCTGACCGCATCGAGTTTGATGGTGTCGACATGCTCGATGGAACCCCGTTGATCGACATCAAACCGTATGTCTGGACCTGGGATGCGCATCCCGGCATCCGCTCCGGGTGGTACGACGAGGCCAACCGGCCCCTGGCGATAGGTGATCGTCGCTTCGAGAAAAGCGCCTGATATGCATGCGCGAAATCTGCAAGTCCGGTTCGAGGAAGTGGTGGTGACGACGTTGGCCGCATCACCCTAGCGGGGCTCCGCCCCAGCCCATAGCCGGCTTTTGGGTTAGCGTTAGTTGGCAAACGCTACGTGGTCTCGTGGACCTCGTCTTAGCCGGAGCTGGCCACCTCTATCGCTTCGCTGGACTGCCCGCATCCATGAAGATGTAGATCGGTTCCTCGCCGATCGTCAGCGTGATGGCGGCATTTCCCGCCTGCTGCCAGGCCGGCTTGGGCGCCTCGCCATCGGCAATCGCCATACCTACCACTTGCTGCGGTGAGACCGGCAATCCGGCCAGAGTCACCGAGGCGGTCCGTGGCGCATAGCCAGCCTTGCCATCCGTCCGCACCCCGGTGGGCGACCATGCCACCCAGACCGTCTTGCCGCGCTCGCTGCCGTGCACGAACTCGTAGGCATAGACCGTGCCGACCTCCTTGCGCACCACCCGGTTGAAACGGTAGTCGCCCAGCGTCCGGTAGAGTTGCCGGACGGCCCAGAATGACATCTTGGGGGTGAACGAGCGGGTGAGGCCGGCGCAGCCATGCACACTGGGAGAATCCATGTCGTCGTAGAAGTAGAGGTAAGCGCGATCGACGTCACGCTCGGCGAAGAGCAGGAACGAACGCACCAGGTACTCCGCCTGCTGCAGATCGCTGACCCCCTGCCAGTCGAGCTTGAGGAACCAGTCGACACGCCGCGCCATCGCCGCCGGGGTGCAGGCATCATAGCCGAACTCGGTGATCCACACCTCCTTGCCCTTCGCGGTGGCATCGCGCCACATGATCACCTCATCGACCACCCGCAGGAAATCGAGCTCGGGATCCTCGGGATAGCTGCGGGTCCACGGGCTCTGGCGCTGGTCCAGGCGGGGGGCGGTCGCGTAGGTGTGGACGTTGATCACGTCATAGAGCGGCAGCACCGCCGGATCGGCATAGATCCCACGCAGATCCTGCGCGTAGGCATCCCCGGCGCGGGCATGCGCAGTCGGGGTCAGGATCTTCACCGCCGGATCGCCGGCACGCAGGCCCTTGGCGGTGTGGATGAATATCGACTTGTAAAGCGCGGCATCGAAGGCGCTGCCCGGCTCGTTGCCGATCTCGAAGGCGGTGCACAGCTTCTCGACGCCGGAAGGCCCGTAATATCCGGCCACGGCTTTGCCATAGTCGAAGCACCATTGTTCCTGGCCGGCCCACAATCGCTTATAGCCCCTATTGGCGGCGTCGAAGCCGGTCGCTTGCAGGCAAATGTCCGTTTCGAAACCGGCCGCCTTCCATTTTCCGTAGACGTCCCGTTTCCAGTCAACCTTGTTCACGCACAGCGGCGGATGTACCGCATTCCCTGGTTTGGCGACATCCCAGTTGAGGTTGTGGTAGTTGCGGACCAGACGGCAGACCTGCCGGTAAAGCTCGGGGTTGAACGTGAAATGCCCGTTGATGCCCATGAAGTCGCGAAACAGGGGCTTGGCCTCGGCTGCGGTACAGGATGTAGCCACGACCGCCAGCGTCAGTAGATGCAGCAACGGTACCATAAAATACATGCCAGCTCCTTAGTGCTGCCAGTCATTCGTTCTGGGGATGTTCCGCCACCGGCACCCACGGCGAGGTCGGGGAGGTGATGTCGGTGAATACGGCCAAGGGCGCCGGAGCAGCGGGTTCTGCGGGTGGTACGCGGGAGCATCCGGTGCCGATCAGCACCAGGGCAGCAGTGAGCAGTCGAAGATACACGCCTCGAAATGCTACGGGGCACCACTGCCCCAGCAATGGTGCCACGTAAGGCATCTGTAGGACAGATGGTAGAAACAACGGTACCGCAACCAATGCTGTTTCGTGGTGCCGTTCGCCGCACTACGCTCGCGGATGCCAATGAGCGCCGGGACTGGCGGATCTTCGCGGGCTTCGCCCAGGGGCTGATCACGGAGGCACGGCAACTGTACGCCAAGGACACAGCCGTCCCCGTCTCAGGGTCCTCAGATTCCCCAAAACATCCAACCGGTGGATCACGCCGCCACATGTGCCATGATGCTGCCCATGGCCATCACCGGCAGCCGCAATGTCCGTACCCCCGAGGAAACCGCCGCTCTGGTCAGCGCCACGGCCGTAGCCAGGGGCCTCGACCAAGCCAAGGACCGGATCGTCAGCATCCTGGGCCGAAAGCCGCCATTCGTCCGCGTCCACGTTGGGCAGACCGACGCTGACCTCGGCAAGACCCCGCAAGAGCGTGGTGGCTACACGGTGACCGCGCTCTTCTCGGCACAAACGGCTGCGGTCACGACGGCCGTCGGCAAGGCGGTGGCCGATTGGCTGCACGCTTGCCACGGGAAGCGCTTCGAGGCCGAGCCGGCGAAGCCGGTGGTCAAAGCCGGGACGAAGACGCTGTATCTGGCCGTGGCCTACGAAACCAAGGCCTGAACCGTCAGAAGTCGGCTTTGAGGCCGTCGGGACCTTCAGTATCCTCGTCGGCATCGTCCTCGCCACTCTCCTCCATCTCCTCGTTCTCCTCGATCACGATCTCGAGGAAGTCGTTGATGGCGTCGCGGATGGTCTCATTCAGACGGTATCCGTCCGATGTCACGAGCTTGGCAAGGTCTTCAGGTAATCCCATGTCGGCGTCCAGGTCGAGGTGGAGAGGTCAGTGGGCTACCCGGTCAGCCGTCGAGCACGGCCGTGATGATCTTCCGCTGGGCGGCAGTCGCACGGTGGGTCGCCACAGCCAGAGCATCAGCCGCCAGTTCAGCGGCTTCCGCCAGGGTGACGACCTTGGTCTTCGCGACCTTGACCGTCTTGGTCGCGGCCTTCACCGGCGCGGCCACCTTCTTGGATTTCTTCGCGGGCTTGGCCTTCCCCGCCTTGGCTGACGGCTTGGTCAACGCCTGGAACTCTTCAGCCGAGAGTCCGAGGAACTTGGCGTACTTCGGGGCGGTGGTGGCGTTGGGCATGCTCTTACCCTTCAGCACGCCGGTCACGGACTGCACATTGGCACCGATGGCTTTGGCGAGCTTGGCAATGGAGAGCTTGGCCTCCTTCTGCTTGGTCTTGAGGGCGGAGGAGAGCGGAGTGGTGGGCATCGCCGGAGCATCGACATTCAGGCCATAGAGGCAACCCCAGTAGTTCAGTTGCCGTCAACTCAGGGGCACTCCAACATGAGGGGCCAAGCGCAGCGCGACTGGATATCCTACCCTGTCACGCCGCCCCCGCTGCGCCGAAGCGACTTGCTACCCGGGGGCTGTTCGATGCGGCCAGTCTTGATCAGGCGGGCGACGGCCGGCTTGAAGACGTCCTCATCCCAGCCGAGGTCCTTGCGCAGACTGCGGCTGCTGACCGGGGTGCCGTCGGATGGTAGGGCGGTAAACAATGCTTCTAGATCGACCATCGGCGCAGAGGTCTCTGTCGCTGCATCAAGGCCGGAGGCAGGCGGCGGGCCATCCTCGACACCTTCCGGTCCGCTGATGCGCAGCCGGCTCCGGCCGTTGCCCTGCGGACGCACTTCGATGCGGTGCGCCAGACGCTCGTGCAGGGCGCCGACGTGGCTGATGACCACGATCTGCGTGTTTTGCTCCTGCTGCAGGCGCTCGAGGATGGCAAGGCAGCGCTCGAGGGTCGTGGGATCGAGGCTGCCGAACCCCTCGTCGATGAACAAGGTGCCTAGGCGCAGACCGCCACGCTTGAGGTCGGCCAGCGCCAAGGCCAGGGCCAGGCTGACCAGGAAGGTCTCGCCGCCCGACAGGGTCGCCACCGGGCGCTGCGCTTCGGCCTGCTCGAGATCGATGACCTCGAGGCCCAGCGAGGGATCCTCGCCGACCACGGCGGGCGTGCGCCGCATCTGATAGCGCGGGGCCAGCGCGATCAGGCGGAGGTTGGCCAACTGGACCAGCTGGTCGAGGGTCAGGGCCTGGGCGAAGCGCCGGAAGCGGGCGCCGTCGCGGCTGCCGATGAGTTCACTGAGCGTGGCCGCCTGCCGGGCCGCTGCCAGCAACGGGCCGGCCTCGGCCTCGATGCGCGCACGTTCCTGCCCACGCCGTTCATCCTCGCTGAGAGTCTGCCGATCGCGCTGGAGCTGATCGCGCCGGGCGTCGCGCTGCGCCTGGGCGCTGGCGAGGGCGGCCTCCGCCACTGCCGCGCCGGTGGGATCGGTCGCGTCGATGCCCGGTGGCACGGCATGTCCGGCCAGCGCCTGGATAGCGCGCTGGGCTTCGTCCTGGGTCGCCGCAGCCACCTGCTGCAGCTGCTGGACGTGCTGGCGCAGCGCCTGCAGGTCGCTGGGCGCAACGAGGGCGGCACGCAGGGCGCTCTCGTCGGCAAACGTGGTCGTGGCGAGACGCTCGCTCAGGCGGGCCTGGTGCTCGGCCTGCGCCAGGCCGGCCTCGTGCACCGCCGTCTGGGCGAGCGCGACGGCGTGGAGCGCCTGCTTGGCCGTGGCCTGGGTCTCCTGATACGCCGTAAAGGCCCGCCGCAGGGCCTGGATCGGCACCTGCGGATCGGCCACGGCCTGGGCGGGCAGTTCGCGCAGGCTGCCTGCTGGCAGGGTCGCGCGCACCCGGCTGCCCAGATCGTCTTCGGCCTCGCGCAGCAGGCGGGCCTGTTCGCTGCGTGTGCGCGCAGCGGTGATGCGGGCGGGCAGGGCCTCCAGCCAGGGAGCGGGCTGGGCCGGGGCTGGTTCTGCGATGCTCGTAGCCAGGGCCGCCACCGCTGCGCGTTGGCCACGGCGGCGTCCGTGCTGGTCACGGTGGCGCGACACTCCGTCAGGGCGGTCTCGGCCTGCTGGTGCTGGGCCTGCGCAGTGGCCGCGCGACGATCGGCCTCGGCCAGCGCGGTCTCGGCACGGCGTAGGGCCTCGCTGGTCCGGGTGACTTCGCCGTCAGCCTGCCGCGCAGCCGCGACGCGGCCGGACACGGTGGCCGCGAGCGCGGTGCTGACGGCGCGGTCGGGCTGGGCCGGCAGGCCCGGCACACGCGCCGCCAGCACGGCCCAACGCTCCTGGCGCTGATGCTGCTCGGTGGTCACCCGCTCCACCGTCGCCAACAACTGGGCAAGGGTGCGGCGCGCTGTGGTCACGGCGGTCGTCGCCCGCTGTGCCCCCGCCTCGACCGCGGAGCGCTGGGCTGTGGCCTGGACCAGTTGCGCCTGGGCTTCGGCGACCAGCGCGTTGCCGGCGACGGCGGGATGCGGGTGCTCGGCGGCACCGCACAGCGGGCAGGGTTGGCCGCTTTCCAGCAGATGGACGAAGTCGCCGACCCGGGCCAGGCTTTCGGCGTTCGGCCAGTTCGCATTGGCGGACGGCCAGGGCCACGGCGCGGTCAGCCTCCACGGCCTGCGTCTCGGCGGTGGTCAGCCGGTTGGCACCGGCGTCGTGCGCGGCCTGCGCTCCGGTGACATCAAGCTGCGCCAAGGCCTCGGCGACCGCAGCGGCTTCGCTGGCCAACGCGGCCTGCTCGCCCAGGGCGGCGGGATCGGCCCCGGCCAGGATCGTCGCACGGGCGGCTTCGGCGGCGCTCGATGCCGTCGTGGCGGCATCGCGCTGCTGGCTGGCCTTGCGCAGGGTCT
>JAIFND010000139.1 GCA_020047915.1 bacterium
GATGACGATGCCCCGTCGCACGGCATCCAACCGCAGCCCCCCAGCAACTCTTCCGCCTTCCGCCTTCCTCCTTCCGCCTTGATTCCATCCATCCCACGGATCTCCACGCGGAACCACATACCCCCGGCTTACCTTTACGCCATTGGACCTTGCCCCCCTCTTTCAGGGCGTGGCCGGCGATGGCGGCGGAGTGATCGCGGCCGGCGCCTCGGCCGGGGCGGCCACTGGTGCGGGCGTCGTCGGCGGATGCGGATCGGCCGCGGGCGGCACCACCGGCATCACCGGCACCACCGGCACCACCGGCATCACCGGAATCTGCGCAGGTTCGCTCACAACCGGGGCGGGTTGCAGCCGGGCCCACAACCAGGCGCCGAGTCCCAGGCCGATCAGCAAGGTGACCGCAGCCGTCGCGATGACCGTGGCCCGCGTGGCCGCCTGGGCGGCCGCGAGGCGGGCCTCGACCAAGGCACTCTGATCCTGACGCACACTCTGCACGCGCAGTTCGATCAAGCGGCGCTCCTCGGCCAGTTGCGCCTGCGCGGCAGCCTGCTGCGCCTGCAGCCGCTTGTCGCCCGCCTGGCGTTCCTCGTCCACCGCCTCGCGCAGGTGGCGCTGCGCCACGTTGCTCAGCTCGACCAGTTGGGTCTGCGGCAGATGCATGATCTGGGCGAGGTCCTGGACCAGGCCATCTCGCGCCGGTCCTGTGCCGCCCCCCTCCCGATTGCGTCCAGCCTCCGCCACCTCGGGCTCGACCACCCGCTCGGTGTCGCGCTCGCTCAGGGCATCGATGATCTCTTGGGCGCTGTCGTTGCTGAATGACAGGTCGGGGAATTCTTTGCGCAGGCGGGCGACGCTGACCCGGTCCGGGCCTGGCACGACCCCCCTCTCGACCAGCTGGGTGATCGCCTGGAGGACGCGCAAGGTGCTCTGGATCGTGGTCGGGCTGGTCTGTGTTGGACCCAGACTTGCCAGGATGCGCTCGACTGTCAGTTCAACCCCGCTGTCCTGCGCCCGCAGGCGGCGAAAGGCGTTCACCACATCGGTACGGGTGTGGCGCGGGCGCGATTCGCTTCCTGGGGCCATATTCATGGGCGGATTCCATCCTAGGCGACGGGCGTCGCCCCCTTATCCGTGCCTTTTCCGTAATGTAAATAGCGTCTCAGATAGGGCCTACAGCCAGGGGCGTGGGCTGTCCGTGGGGACGCGGATCGGAAACGGACACTGATCGGATTATCCTGCCGGATGTGGGCTATTGCAGTAGGATGTCCTATCGTCCTGTCCTTGTGCGCCGGCTTGTCGCTGGCCATGGTTTGTAAGATACTGACTTTGCAGTAGGATACACGCTGGGATTTCATCCTTGCCTCTGCTACCATTCGGACAGAATCCCGGATATCCTGTATGCCGTCCCCCTCCCCCCAGGTTGCCCTCGTTATTCGCTTGCCGCGCCGTCTGGGCCATGGGATCAAGCGTCTGGGACGCCAGTTCGGCGGTCGTGGGATCAGCGATATCGCTCGTAAAGCCATACAGTTACGCTGCGCAAGCGAACTCGGACGATATCCTACCACGGGGGTATGCCACGCCAGCCTGGACGCACGGGAGGGGGACGACCTGGCGGATGTCCGCCGTCACCGCGACAGCATCCAACTCAAGTGCTATGTTGCACCAGATGTCGCGGAAATGGCGCGAAACACCGCGCAGCAGACGGGCCAGAGCCTGGGCCGCATCCTGGTGCAGGGGGTCGATATCCTCTTGCTGGCGCATGGCCTGTCCTGGCCTCAGCGCGGCTGCGTGCAGGCCCGACGTGGTCGTCCGGCCGCCATCCCATGGCCGGATGAGGACGATATCCCGCTCGTCATCCTCGATGATGAGGGCGAAGAAAACGTGCGCGACAGGATCCATGAATCCGTGGAGTCCGCCGCCTAGGCACTGGTCCGAGCGACGGTTAGATCCGCCGTGTCCGTCGTAGCAGGCTAAACGCTACATTTTCTGCGACAGCGTCGGCGATGCCACCGCGTCAGGCTGGTGGCTGAGCGTCTGGAGCAGGCGTTCCGCCGCTGTCCTATCGTTATCCGGCACCACATCGGTACTCAAGGCGGCTGCCAGGGATTCCGCCAAGGACTGCCGGATGGCTTCCCGCCCAGCATCCGCGACCGTGGGGCGCGGGGGCGCATTCCGCTCGGTCACGTCAATGACGCCGATGGCGTCCAGGCCGCGGACGCCTGGGCCGGCATAGGTGTCCGCCGGACGCAGCTCGGCAGGGGGGTCGACCGAGGGGAGGCGCCGCGTTCCGGCCCGCGGCGATCCAGCGACGGCGCGCTGGATGACGAAACGGGAATAGCCGGTGCGATCGGCCAGCGCGGCGATGAGGCCGATCTCCCCCGGTCGCGGTCGGCCGTTGCCCGGCCTGATCCGCACCCGGACGCGGGCATGGGCCGGACCATAGCGCGCGGTGGCGACGCGCAGGCGGCCGTGGATCTGGACGCACTCGACCCAACCGCTGCGCAGCAGCTGCTCGCGCATGGCCAGGATCACCCGGTCGGAGGCGCGCACCCGCTTCATCCTGCATTGCTCCTTTGGGTGCGACGTTCGGCGTGCGACGTTCGGTGTTCCGCAGAGGATATCCATGATTCCGGCATCTGTCTCATGTCACCCAGAGGGTGAACCCGACGGTTCATGTGACTTCTCTGTCTCAAACGCCGAACGTCGAACGCCGAACATTGAACGGAGGAACCAAGGTTCATGCCCGCGACCCGCAGGCCCGCCGCCAGGCCGCCCACACCACCGGGTCGGCCACGATGGCGGCGGCGGTGGCATAGCGCTTGGCGATCGGGCTGACCGCGTGGCCGAGTTTGGCCGCGGCTTCACGGTGCTCGGCCAGTTCCCGGGCCACCTGCTCGACCGCCTCCTCGTCCTCGCCCGCTGCCGGTTCTGCGGCGGGGGGGGCGCGATCCTCTTCCGACCAGTCGTCGCTCAGGCGCCGGGCGGTGCGCTCCATGCGCATGCGGTCGGGCAGCACGCAGAGCATGCGCACGCGCTCTTCACGCGCCTCCAGGCCAAGCTCCTGGAGCACCTGCCGCGCCAGGTCCTCGGGGCCGACCGCTTCCGCGGCGTCGGCTTCCTGGCCGTCGAAACGCGACACCCGGGGGTTCTGGTTCTCTTTCGGCAACTGCACCACCGAGCGGCGCAGTTCAGCGATGCGATCGGCCATGACGCGCAGATGGCGCAGGGGGCCGGCATCCGACATCGCCCAGCGCTGCGCCTCGACCTCGGCGGTCTGCCAGGCCGGATCATCACTCGCACTGGCCGACATGATCTTGGCCACGTACTGGGCCGGCTTCTCGACCTCGCCCTTCACGTGGTGCCGCCACGAGGTGACCAGCAGCATGCGCGCCAGCGCCTTGTGGTCGCTCCAGGCTTCGCTGCGCATCGCCTTGCGCATCGCCCGGGGCGAAAGGCCCAGATCATGGATCAGGGCGGCGATCGATTCATCGGTGAAGAGCGCGACTTCGGAACGCAGGACGTCGGCCGGCGGCATGGTCGAGGGCGCCGCCGGCTCGGCCTCGGAGGGGTCGGCGACGGAGGGGGGGGGAGTGGGCAGGGGGACGCCCTCCTCGTGGGGCGCCTCCGCCACCTCGCCGGTCAAGCGGTGGCCGACGAACAGGGCGACCTGACGCGGACCCTCGTCGGGGATGCGCGGGATGTTGGCGGCCGGGGCGAAGACGCCGCACAGACGCCGCTCGCGCGTGCGGCGGCCGCGCTCGTCCTCGTCGGTCTCGGCGATGCTCATCACCCCGGAGCTGTGCAGCAGCCGGCAGGCCTCGTAGAGATGGCCACGCCGGTCGAGCGGATCGGCATAGACCGGCTGGGCGTTCTCGCCGGTCGTGTCGCGCCAGCGTTCGGCGATCCAGGTCAGCGGGATGTTGAAGGTGCCGCGCTCGTAGTCCTTGAGGCTGGCGAGGAAGAGGAACAGCACGCGAGCCAGGCCGCACTCGCGATCGACGCGGCAGAGATGCGCGTAGGCATGCATGTCAACCAGGGTGAAGCCCTTGCCCAGGCTCTGCCGCCAATCCTCCGACAGGCTGGCCCTGATCATGCCGCGCGGCAGGGCTCCGCCGATACCCTGGGTGCCGTGCAAGGCGACCAGTCGGCTCGGACAGTAGTCGGCGATCTTCGCGCCCTTCATCGAGACGCTGATCGTGGTCGAGGCCATGCGCTGCAGGCTGGCGCGCAGCTCGCGATAGGGGGCCTCGTCGAACTGGCCGTAGCCCATCCAGGTCAGCACGGTGCGGGTATCGACCTCGATCAGGCTGCGGCCATAGCGCGTGAAGTGGTAGCTCAGCGCCATGAGCACGTCGAGGTCGCTGAAGCGCATCAGACCATGCGGCGAGTGGCGCATCTCGGTGCCACGTGATTCGCGCGCGGTGCCCGGCCGGCCGGTGGGGGGCAGGGGGATCGCGTTGGTCGTCTCGGCGACATAGGTCACCTCGACGCCGTTGTCGCGCATGGTGTAGGAGCGCGAGGCGCTGGTGTAGCGGGTCGCCTTGCGCGAGTTCCAGAAGATCGGCTGCTGGATCAGGCGGCTGGGCTGCACCGCTGGAGCGCGCTGCTGTTCGCGCAGTTTCATCGCCGCGTTCTGGACGAAGCCCGGCAGACCCGAGGCCTGGCCGAGCTCGATGATCTCCAGACTCGGAAGCTCCGCCATCGCGCCCTTCTAGCGCGTTTGCTCGGCCTGTCTAGTGACCACCCCGAGCTCAACCGACGGATTCCCAAATGAATCGGGTCCAAGGCGCATCTCGCTGTCGGATTCCCAAACGAATGAGTCGCGTTGCCCGTCGATCCGAAATCGGCGGATTCCCAAGCATTGCTGGCAGATTCCCATGGCCGTAAGCCGCCCAGAGGGACGCACTGCCGTCGGCTAGGAATCTATCCCACTGGGGGATCACAGGGGATTCCCATGGGATTTACAGCAAAATCAAACGCTACCTCGGCGGCCTCAGGTAAGCCCATAGGCTCTCTTGGCTACACCCAAGATCTGCTGGCGGATTCCTCTGCTTGTCGGCAGATTCCCAAATAGCTCGTTACCGAGGCGTACCGCGTGTCGTTCCGGCGGATTCCCAAGCTTGTCCGTCGTAATCCCATTCATTCTGGCAGAATCCCTGGCATATGGCACGGCGGTCTGATGAGCAGACGCGGCCCCGATCCGAACCGACGGATTCCCGAGTGCAACTGGCACAATCCCCCAAGGGCGTCATGTAACTAATTATGCATCATATGGATGCGTTTTCTGATCATGGAGAGATTACGAAAGACAAGATAACAACCACTACACTCGGCGTGGTGGTTGTCCTTCTTCATATACCCTCTCTCGCATCCGCCCTGACCCAGGATGGTACCGGTAGAGAACCATCCATCATCCCAGCATGCACGCTCCTGGGCCCATCGTATCGCCCCTTCAGCCCTCCACCATCATCCTGGCCCGCCAGCTGCAACTGGCTGCGCCTCAGGTCGAGGCGACCGTGCGTCTGCTGGATGAAGGGGCGACCGTGCCGTTTCTCGCCCGCTACCGCAAAGAGGTGACCGGAGGGCTGGATGAGGTGGCCATCGCCGCGATCCGCGAAGCCTTGGGCAGCCTGCGCGAGCTGGAGAAGCGGCGGAGCGCCATCCTCGCCTCGCTGAGCGAACGCGACCTGCTGACGCCGGGCTTGGCGGACGCGGTGCACCAGGCGACGACCCTCACCGCGCTCGAGGACCTCTATCTGCCCTACCGGCCCAAACGGCGCACCCGCGCCCAGCAGGCCCGCGAGCGCGGGCTTGGGCCCCTCGCGGAGGCGTTGCTGGCTGGTGGGCGCTTTCCCGATCCGGCGCCCTTTCTTGGCCCGGAGGTGCCCGACCTCGCGGCCGCCCTGGCCGGCGCCTGCGACATCCTGGCCGAGCAGATCAGCGAGGATGCGGTCACGCGCAGCGAGGTGCGCGAACTGTTCCGCCGCCAGGCCTGCTTGGTGTCCAAGGTGGCCAGAGGCCAGCGCGAAACCGAGGCGGCGGCCAAGTTCCGCGACTGGTTCGACTGGAGCGAGGAACTGGCGCGCTGCCCGTCCCATCGTCTGCTGGCCATGCTGCGCGGGAGGGAGGTCGGGGCGCTCAGCCTCTCCGCCCTGCCGCCCGAGGACGCCGCTCTGGCCATCCTGCGCCGGCGTTGGCTGCGTCCGGACCGCCACCAGGGTCGCGGGCGCGAACTGCTCGACCAGGCGCTCGTCGATGGCTATCAGCGCCTCCTCGCCCCCGCCCTGGAGAACGAGCAGCTCGCCGCAGCGCAACAACGCGCCGACACCGAGGCGATCGCGGTCTTCGCCGAGAACCTGCGCGGCCTGCTGCTGGCGGCGCCCTATGGCCACCGCGCCGTCCTGGCGGTGGACCCCGGCCTGCGCACCGGCGGCAAGACCGTGGCCCTGGACGCGCAGGGGGGGCTGCTCGCCTCGACCACCATCTATCCGCACGAGCCGCGCCGCCTGGCCGAGACCGCGACCACGGTGCGCGCCCTGGTCGAGCAGCACCGCCTGAGTGCGATCGCGGTCGGCAACGGCACCAACGGCCGCGAGACGGCCGACGTCCTCGACGGGCTCGCGCTCGGCATCCCGGTGGTGCTGGTCTGCGAGGCGGGGGCATCGATCTATTCCGCCAGCGAGGTGGCGCGCAGCGAATTCCCCGACCTCGACCTGACGGTGCGCGGCGCGATCTCGATCGGTCGCCGGCTGCAGGATCCGCTGGCCGAACTGGTGAAGCTCGATCCCAAGACGATCGGCGTCGGCCAGTACCAGCATGACGTCGACCAGGCGCGGCTGCGCGACGCCCTCGCCCAGGTGGTCGAAAGCTGCGTCAATGCGGTCGGCGTCGAGCTGGCGACGGCCAGCGAACAGCTGCTCGCCCACGTCTCGGGGCTGGGCCCGGCGCTGGCGCGGGCCATCGTCGCCTATCGCCGCGAACACGGTGGCTTCCGCGACCGGCGCGAGCTGCTGCAGGTGCCCCGCCTCGGCGCCAAGGCCTTCGAGCAGTGCGCCGGATTCCTGCGCCTGCGCGACAGCCGCGAGCCGCTTGATGCCACTGCCGTCCACCCCGAACGCTATGCCGTGGTGCGGCGCATGGCCGCCGACCTGGCGCTGGAACTGGCGCAGCTGATGACCCAGCCCGAGCGCCTGCAGGGGGTCGAGCTGAAGCGCTGGTGCGATGCCACGGTCGGCGAACCGACCCTGCGCGACATCGTCGCCGAGCTGCACAAGCCTGGGCGCGACCCCCGGCCCGACTTCCGCGCCTTCCGTTTCGCCGATGTCCACCGCCCCGAGGACCTCAGCGTCGGCATGCTGCTGCCTGGCATCGTCACCAACGTCACGCGCTTCGGCGCCTTCGTCGATCTCGGCATCAAGCAGGACGGCCTGGTGCACATCTCTGAGCTGGCCGACCGCTTCGTCAGCGATCCCGCCGAGGTGGTGGCGGTGCGCCAGCAGGTCACGGTACGCGTGCTGTCCATCGATCTCGCGCGCCGGCGCATCGCCTTGAGCATGAAGAGCAAGCGCTGAGCGGCGCCGGCGGGTTCGGTCAGCGGGCTCCGGTGGGTGGCTGACTGATCATGTCCGTGATCCGAGATCTCTGACCCGGCCACGTCAGGTCCCACCGGCCGTCCGGATTGATCCCAGCGCCCAGGGGCTAGCTTACCCATCCGTGACCGCCTAGCGGCCGCCTGCATCCCAACCTCCGGACCGCCTCGGCGTGCGAACATGCCTGATCTGATCCATATCGCCGCGGTCGTCCTCACCGGCCTTGCCGGTCTCGGCTACCTCTTCGCCGCCTGGGCGCAGTGGCGGCATCTGCGCGAATCGGCACCGAATGCCCGGGACGATGGCCGCTGGTGGTGGATCGCGTTCGCTGCCCAGAGCGCAGCCTTGGTGGTCAGCCTGCTCGATCCGGGGCACCGCGCCTTCGCCTATGGGGCGCTGGCAGGCTGGGCCGGCGTCGCGGCGGTGCTGTTCGCCGGCCGCTTCCTCAGCGCCCCGAGCCGGCTGCTTTTCGCCCTGCCTATCGGCGCCGTCGTCCTGATGGTCGCCGTGGCCGGGACGGCCTCGCTGGGGGCGCCGCCCGAGGACGGCACCGCCACCTGGATCTCGCGTGTCCATGCCGCCTTCATGGCGACGCATCTCGCCGGCATGGTGGTCTGCGGCGCGGCCGGCAGCCTGTACCTGATCGTCTCGGCGCGGCTGAAGTCCGGCGATGTACGTGCCACCCGCCTGCCCACCCTGCCCGTCCTCGAACGCCTGCTGGAACGCGGCCTGATCTGGGGGACGGCCCTGCTGCTCGGCGGCCTGGCCACCGGCGGTGCTGCGATCCGCGTCTCCAAGACCTTCCAGCTCGTCCACCCGACCGCGTTGCTTGGTCTGCTCGAGTTCGCCCTGCTGGTCACGGTGCTGAGCCTGCATCGCACGCATCAGCTGTCACGCCGGACGCTGGCTTTGGGTGCGATCACCGGCTTGGCGATTGCGTTATTCGGCACCATCTCCCTGATCCTCACCGCCCATGGGTGAGGGTTCTGAACAGCGGCGCAGCGCCCCGGCCGCCCCGCCGGTGCTGTCTTGGGGCGTGGACCACCACCGCAGCCCGGTGGCGCTGCGCGAGCGGCTGGCGGTCGCCGCCACCGACCCGCTCGCCCTGGCGGCCCAGTTCCGCCAGCTGCCCGGCGCCAGCGAGTGCGTGGTGGTCTCGACCTGCAACCGCCTGGAGATCTATCTGAGCGGAGCGGTCGAGCGCTCCCGCGTCGATGCCGCCTTGGCCGAACGCGCCGGCGTCGCGGCCGGCGAACTGGCCGACCAGGCCTTCAGCCATCAGGGCGAGGCGGCGGCCCGCCACCTCTTCCGCGTCGCCTCCGGCCTCGAGAGCATGATCCTCGGCGAGGCCGAGATCGCCGGCCAGGTGCGCCGCTCCTACGACGCCGCGCGCACCGCCGGCCTGACTGGCGGGGTGCTCAACCCGTTGTTCCAGCGCGCCCTGGCCTGCGGCAAGGATGTCCGCACCACCACCGGCCTGGGCGACCACAAGCTGAGCGTCGCCTCGCAGGCGGTCGATCTCGCCAAGCAGGTGCATGGCGACCTCGCTTCCGCCCGCCTGCTGCTCGTTGGGGCTGGCGAGACGGCCGAATTGGCGGCGCGCTACCTCGTGGCGGCCGGGGTGCGCACCATCACGGTGGTCAACCGCAATGCGGAGCGCGCCCACGAGCTGGCCGGACGTATCGGCGCCACGGCGCTCGGCTGGGAGGGCCTCGCCGGCGCCCTGGCCAGCCACGACGTGGTGGTGTCCTCGACGGCGGCGCCGCATCCGGTCATCACGGCCGCCATGGTGCGCGGCGCGGTGCGGGCCCGCCGAGCCCCGCTGGTGCTCATCGACCTGGCGGTGCCGCGTGACGTCGAACCGGATGCCGGCGAGCTGGACGACGTGTTCGTGTTCAACGTGGATCACCTCGAACGGGTGATCGCCCAGCATCTCGGCCAGCGCCAGCAAGAGGTCGCCGCCGCCGAGTCGCTGGTGCTCAGCGCGGTCGAGGCGTGGCGTCGGGCTGCCGATGCCGATTGCACCGACCTGTTGGCGCGGGTCGCCTGCCACTTCCGCGACGTGGTGGCCGCCGAGGAGGCTCGTCTGGCGGCCAAGCTGCCCGGAGCCGACCGCGAGCAGCTGCGTTACGGCCTCGACCGGGTCGGCAACAAGCTGCTGCATCCCATGCTCGCCTGGCTGCGCGAACACGCCGACGATCCGCAGGCCCGGCGCATGGTCGAGGAGATGATCGGCCTCGACCGGGAGTAGATGGGAGGGCTGCGGGGGCGAAGCCCAATGGCGTAAAGGTAAGCCATTGTTCCGAGATGCGTGGGTATCTGCCGGTTTATCCCAGATTTGTAGCAGAAGGCGGAAGGCGGAAGGCCGAAGGCGGAAGAAATGCCAGGTGGTGCCGACGGGCGCGGGTTGCACATGCCGATGCCCCGCGCCCGATCG
>JAIFND010000050.1 GCA_020047915.1 bacterium
CCCCTCTGGTACCTTGAGTGCCCGTCAGTTCGCGCTAGACTCCGTCCCCAACAGACCTGCACGCAGAATCGCAGCCCGTTGCCAGGGCTCCGTCGCCTGTCATGCATGGGGTGGGCCAGGACGATCGCCGCTACGGCCGCGAGTCCACCGGCCTGGCACCCTACTATCGGATGTAAAAGCAGCGCCGGGACCGATGCGGTTTCACCTGGGATTATCTGTCCCCGGTCGAGGTGGACCCCCGTCTTGGCGCATGTTCCGATTGAGGCCGCCCATGGCCAGGTCTGCAACGAGGATCGTCCCCTCGGTCGCTCCGAACCTCCAGGTGCCGTCAGGCACTTGTCCCGTCACCTCTCACCCGCCATGGGTGACCGCATCCGAAGCCCAGGTCCGCCTGCGCTGCGATGCCGTCACCCTCGGTCGTCTCATCTCCCACGGCCAGTTGCACGCATTCCGTGCACCGGCCACGGGCCTCATCTTCCGCCTCGACGAGTTGGACGCCGTTCCCGCTCCGCTCGATGCGGCGGAGGCGTTGCGTCTGCTTGGCGAGGCTTCACCCGAATCCGGGGAATCCTCCATGATTTCAACAACCACGTCATCCGGTGCTCCCAGCGACGACACCCGTCCGCTGAAGGAAGCCGCCGTCATCCTCGACATGCCGTACAAAACCCTCCTGCGCCTCGCCAGCGAGGGAGCCATCCCGGCCGTCGATCTCTATGCCCATCGTGGTCGCCAGCGTCCTCGCTTCGTCGTCAGCATCTCGGCACTCCGTCTGCACCTGAAGAACCTGGGCGACAAGCAGTCTGCCATGCGCCGTGCCCGTCAATCCGGCATCGACCTGGCGCGGCTGGGCCAGCCGCGGGGAGGTGGTCGGTGAGCGGCCGCATCGGAGCGCACATCGCCCGGCGTCGTCTCGACGATGGGACTAGCCACTGGCAGGTACGCTGGCGCGAGAAGGGCAACCAGATGGCCCGTACCTTCCAGAAGCGACCCGAAGCCGAGATGTTTGCCCGCAAGGTCGGCGTCATCAAGTCCGCCCACTCGGTCGTAGCTGCCTCCCTGCTGCAACCGGGCAAACTGGCAGACCTCATTCCGCAGTACGTCGATCTCGTTCGTGCGAAGAACAAGCCTGGTAGTGCTCATGCCGAGCAACTCGACCGGGTCCTGCGCCTGAGCTTCCGGCGCATGGATGTCACCTGGACCAGCGAGATCGACACCTGTGCTTTCGACCGTCTGGTCACGGCTCATGGGGATCACCGCTCCACGCTCAAGAAGGCGATCTGCCTGATCAAGACCTTCCTGCGCTGGGTGCGCCGCTCGCGCATGCTCATCGACGAATGGGCGCTCGATTACCAGTCTGTGCGCCACATCTCCGAAGAGCGCATCTCTTGGAACGAGGATCAGGTCGCCCGCCTCCTGGCCGAGTGCGACAAGCCGAATGCCGCCGACAACCTGCCGTTGGCGGTTGGCACCGGACGCGGATCACCGGAGATCATGGCGCGGATGGTGGCGACCCGAGATCATCGCGCCCGTCAAGCCGTTCGACCTGTGCTGTGGCTTATGCTGCGCTACGGCCCTCGCCCGATGGAGGCTGCCAAGCTGACGGTCGCCAACTGGGACCCGAGCAGCAAGGTGCTCTCATTCCCAGGCAAGATCACCAAGAACGGGCACCCCCGTGCTTACGCCGTCGACGACGAGACCGCTGCCATGCTGACGGCGGCGGCCGGACTCCGCCTGGGCAAGGACCCGTTGTTCCTCGCCTACAAGGGCGCCGCATGGACCAGCCACCACCTGACCGACATGGTGAACGACCTGATCCAGCGTGCCCGGCTTCCGGGCACGGCCTACTGCTGTCGGCACACCGCCTGCTCCCGGCTGATCTTCCTGGCCAAGGGTGATCTGCCCCTGGTCCAGAGCATCACCGGCCATCGGACGCTCAGCGAACTGCAGCGCTACCTGCACGCGACCAGCGACAGGCGCGGCATGATCGCCGAGGCCTACAACACGGCGGAGCTACATCCGTTTGGCGACGTAAGTCGAGGTCGACTTGCCAGAACGCTCCCTTGTTCGCGCTGAAGGGGGCACCACGAGAAAAGCAAAACCGCTGCAAGGTCATGCCCTGCAGCGGTTTCTATGGTGCGCGATCTAGGACTCGAACCTAGGACCCAGGGATTAAGAATCCCTTGCTCTACCAACTGAGCTAATCGCGCATCGTGCGAGGGCGGACTTGCCCGGCGGCGCAGGCCGGCAGGATTCCGCCACGATGACCACGCCGCGCCGCATCTTCCGCATCTACCACGCCTTGGGACGCGATGCCGAGACGATGCGCGACTTCCAGCAGGCGCGCGGCGAGAAGGTCAGCGGGACGGTCAACCTGCTCATCGCCAAGGACGCCAGCAAGCTGCTGCGCAAATGGGGCGAGGAGATGGCCGAACTGTGCGGCGTACTCGACGGCTCGCACGACGACCCCTACATCATGGAGTCGACCCAGACCTTCTATTGGGGCTCGCTGTACGCCGTGGTCCGGGGCCTCGACTGGGAGACCCTGGGCTTCGAGGAGCAGCGCCGCGCGGCCGCCGGCTGCGGCATCGGCACCGTGCCCGAACTGAAGACGGCGGTCGAGCGCCTGGTCGCGGCCGGGCCCGAGGTCGCCAAGCCGGCCAAACTGTTCCTGATGTGGAACTGCGCCGACCTGATCTATCGCCGGCAGACGCCCGCTGCCGACCAGCGCTCGTTGGCCGAGCTGATGGCCTACGACCTGCACGAGATGAACGGGCGCGACTACCTGAAGCCGATCATCGAGCGGATCATCGACTGATGGCCGATCTGCTGGTCATCGCCCCGCACCCCGACGACGCCGAGATCCACGCCGGCGGGCTGATCGCGGCGCAGGTGCGCGTCGGGCGCAGCGTCGCGGTGGTCGATGCGACGGCCGGCGAACTGGGTAGCCGGGGCACGGTGGCGACGCGTGCCGCCGAGGCCGCTGCCGCCGCCGCCGACCTCGGCTGCGTACGCGAGAACCTCGGGCTGCCCGATGGCGGCCTGGTCGCGGGCGACCTGACGCAGCGCGCCGCCATCGTCGGCGCGA
Source organism: bacterium (assembly GCA_020047915.1). Taxonomy (GTDB): domain Bacteria; phylum Planctomycetota; class UBA11346; order UBA11346; family UBA11346; genus UBA11346. The sequence goes on from JAIFND010000050.1 coordinate 3,086, forward strand.
TCCGCCGCCACCGGCCGCGTACCGTCGTTGCACTGTCGGGTCACGCCCGCCACCCCGACCACATCGCCCTGGCCGAGCTGGTGCGCAGCGCGGTGAAGGCGGCGGCGCTGCACAAGCTGGGCGAGCTGCCGGCGGTCCCTGATGTGCGCCTGTGGTTCGTCGAGGCCGAGCTGCCGATCGGCCAGCCGGCCCTGCTGGTGCCGCTCAGCACTGCCGACTGGGAGCGCAAGATGCGCGCCGTTGGCCGCTACGGCAGTCAGCTGATCGGATCGAGCGGCCCGGAGACCACGATCAGCCGGCCGGGCTTCGCCGGCTGGATCGAGGCGCGCGGCCGCACCTGGGGCTGGCAGGTCGGCGCCGACTACGCCGAGGCGTTGCATGGGCCGGAAGCGGCGCGGATCACCGACCTGTGCGCGATCTGAAGCCGCCTGAGATCCGCCTGCTGCCGGATCTGGTCGCCAACCAGATCGCGGCCGGCGAAGTCATCGAACGCCCCGCCGCAGTGGTGAAGGAACTGGTCGAGAACAGCCTCGACGCTGGGGCGACGCGGGTCACGGTGCGCATCGAGGACGGCGGCCGCCGTCTGGTCGAGGTGATTGACGACGGCCATGGCCTGCGTCCCGACCAGTTGCGCTTGGCACTTGGTCGCCATGCCACCTCGAAGATCACCAGCGCCGAGGACCTGTTTCGCGTCTCGACCCTGGGCTTCCGTGGCGAGGCGCTGCCGTCGATAGCGGCGGTCAGCGAGTTCGAGATCGCCAGCCGGACACACGATGCCGACGGCGGCCAGCGCCTGGCCTGGGCCGGTGCCGACGAGCGTGGCGGCGGCGCCTGCGCGATGGCGCCCGGCACGCGCATCAGCGTGCGCAACCTGTTCTGGAACGTCCCGGCGCGGCTGAAGTTCCTGAAAAGCGAGGCGAGCGAGAGCGGTCACATCGCCGAGCAGGTGACGCGCTTTGCCTTATCGCACCCGCATGTCGCCTTCCGGCTGGAGTGCGATGGCCGCACCACCCTCGACCTGCCGCCGCAGGAGGAGCTGGAAGGCCGCGTGCGCGCCCTGTTCGGCACCGAGATCGGCGGCGACCTGGCGGCGATCGCCACCGGCGATCCGGGCATGGAGATCACCGGCTTCGCCGCCCACCCGCGCCACGCCCGGCCGACCAGCAAGCGCCAGTATGTGTTCCTGAACGGGCGATTCGTGCGCGACAAGCTGCTGCTCGCGGCGGTGCGCGACGGCTACAAGGGATTCCTCGAACCGCGCCTGAACGGCACCGTGTTCCTGCACCTCGACGTCGATCCGGCCGCTGTCGATGTGAACGTGCATCCGACCAAGCACGAGGTGCGCTTCCGCCGCGACGGCGAGGTCTTCGCGCTGGTCAGCCGGGCCTTGCAGGCGGCCCTCACTGAGACGCAGGGTGGCTTCCGCCTGCTGACCGCCGAGGACCGTGCCAAGGCCATCGCCGCCTCGCCGATCGTCTCGCGCACGGTGGTCAAGCCGGCCCTGCCGCCGCCGGTCCAGCCGACCGTGGTGGTGCAGGAGCGATTCGTGCCGGTGGCGCCGCTGCCCGCCGATCCGCCGCGTCCGCCGCCGTCCGCGCCTCTGCCGCGCGCCGCCGAGCCGCCGGTGGCCTTCGCCGCCCCGTCGCGTCCGGTCGATGACAGCTTCCCGTCGAGTGTGCGCCGCGTGCTGCAACTCAACGACATGTTCCTGCTCATCGAGACCGAGCAGGGCATTCGCCTGGTCGATCAGCACGCCCTGCACGAGAAAGCGCTGTGGCAGGCCCTCGACGCCTCGGTCGGCGATCTGAACCGCACTGGCGTGCAGCAGCTGGCGGTGCCGATCGTGGTGCAGCTGACTGCCGCCGAGCTGGGAGCGATCATTCCGCTGCTGTCCGACCTCGCCCGGCACGGCATCGAGGCCGAACGCTTCGGGCCTTCGTCAGTCGCGATCCGTGCCCATCCGACCGTGCTGACGCGCTGCAACTGGGCACGCTTCCTGGCTGATCTGGCGAGCGACGGGACGCAGGCGGTGGAACGGCTGAGCGAGCGCATCCGCCACAGCGCCGCCTGCCACGCCGCGGTCAAGGCCGGTCAGCGCCTCGACCCGTCGCAGCAGCGCGAACTGGTGCGCATGCTGTTCACCCTGGAAGGTCTGGAGCACTGCCCGCACGGGCGGCCGACCACGCTGGATCTCACCTGGGCGGAACTGGCAAAACGCTTCCAGCGCTAGGCCAGGGAGCGCATCACTCCTTCGGCGGGGTGACCTGGGGCGCGGCGGTGGTCTCGGCGGGCTTGGGCGCTTCGGCGACGGGGGCCTGGCCGGCCTCCTCGCGCTTGGCTTCCTCCTCCAGCTCCTTGGCCAGCTTGTCGAGATCTTCGAGATCCTCGTCATCCCAGTAGTCGTCCTCGCGCACGACCAGATAGGTCAGCATGCCGCCGCCGATGAACAGGTTGAGGCAGTAGCCGAGGACCAGGGCGCCGATCACGGTCTGCCAGAAGCCGGCGATCAGGCCCGGGCCCCACTTGTAGAAGCCGTCGGTCTCCTGGCGCAGGCCCCACTGGGCGCGCACCTCGTAGGGGGCGCCTTCGAGGCTGTCGCCCATCATCGCCTTGCCGGCGGCGACCGGGTCGATCCAGCGCAGGGCGCGCACCGCGATCTCCTGGCCACGATCCTCGACCCGGGCCGGTTCGGGACGGCCGTGCTCGGCCCCCCAGGCGGGCTGGGCGGAGGCCACCTGACGCAGGTAGGTGCCGGCGCCGAAGGTGATCGAGTAGGCGACGTAGATGAAGATGAAGGACAGCACCAGGCTGGCGACCAGGATGTGCGGGCGGGTGCCGACCGCCTCGATCGTATCGACCACGTTGTCGAACCAGCCGTGCTTGCGCACCGCGACGATGGCCGGGAAGACGAACAGGCTGAAGACCACGGCGATGCTCACCAGGATGGCGAAGATCGCGGCGCAGAAGCCGAGCGGGTAGAGCAGGGCGTAGAGCACGCCGCCGGCATAGGGGATCGAACCGATGAACACCGGCAGCCACACCAGCAGGGCGTGCACACCGACCACCAGCGCGGCGAGGAAGACCGGCACCAGCACGGCGGCAAGCAGGCGCGACTTGAACTGGCCGACCGCCTCGCCGAAGGACAGGAACTCGTCGTCGAGCAGGTCGGCCTTCATGAACACCGCGACGAAGGTTGCGCCGATCCCGAACACCACCAGGCCGACCAGCAGGAAGGCGGCGTGGACCGGCCAGTACCAGCCGCCGAGGTCGGGGGCGATGGTCTGGAACAGGTGCGCCCACAAACCGAGCGCGACCAGGGTGAGCGCCGCGATCGCCATGCACTTCGGCTTGAAGGCCAGCATCGGCGCCGTGAACAGGTCCTTCCAGGTCCAGGTGCGTGGTTCCGGCTTCCACTCGGCGGGGGCCTGGGCGGCTTCGGGGGCGGTGGCGGCAGGCTGCTGGTCGCTCATGGGCGAGCAGGCTAGAGCCTGGCGAGGGGGGGGCAACACTGGCTGCGTCCGGTGGGCAGGCTGCAACCGCCCCTTGGCACCCCTGCCCGGATCGTGTACACAAAGGAATATGGAGGATGATCGCCTCGTTCAGCTGGCGCTCTCGCGCGGCTGCGTGACCCAGGATCAGATCGACCGCGCCAAGGCCGAGCAGAAGCTGCTTGCCGACCGCGGGGTCGATCACGGGATCTATTTCCTGCTCCAGGATCTCGGCTTCCTTTCGGAAGGCGACGCGCGCGACCTGCGCCGGTCGGTCAGCTCGTCGGCGATCCGCGCCTTGGAAGTCGATGGCTTCGTCATCCAGGGCCGCCTCGGCAGCGGCGGCATGGGCGACGTGTTCCGCGCCGGCCATCCCGACGGGCGCATCGCGGCGGTCAAGCTGCTCTCCGCCAAGCTGGCCAAATCCGAGGAGTACGTGCGCCGCTTCCTGCGCGAGGGCCGCGCGATGCAGCGCCTCTCGCACCCCAACATCGTCGGCGTCTTCGGCTCCGGCGAGAGCCTGGGCACGCGCTACATCCTGATGGAACTGGTCGATGGGCCGAGCCTCAAGAGCTGGCTGGTCGAACGCGGGCGGCTCGAACCGGGGCACGCCATCACCGTGCTGCGGCACATCGCCCAGGCGCTTGAGCATGCCTCGCGGCACGGCGTCCTGCATCGCGACGTCAAGCCGGCCAACATCATCCTCGGGCCGCCGCGTCCAGGAACCGACGAACCCTTCTGCGCCAAACTGTGCGACTTCGGTCTGGCCCGGGTCGAGGCCGGCGAGGGCGATCCCGACCTCAGCCGTGGCGGCCTCACCGGCACCGGCCTGGCCCTGGGCACGCCCCACTACATGAGCCCCGAGCAGGCGAGCGGCGAGCACGACCTCGACCAACGCGCCGACATCTACGGCCTTGGCGCCTCGATCTACCATGCCCTGCTCGGCCAGACCATGTATAGCGGCAAGAGCTCGGCCGTGATCATGTACAAGCAGGTGACCGAGACGGCCGATCTGCAGCTGCTGCGCACCGCCGGTATCGACGAGCGCCTGGTCGGGATGCTCGGCCGCATGCTGGAGAAGCGCCGTGCGGCGCGCATCGCCACCTGGATCGAGGTCCTGGCCGAGCTGGGCGACGGGCCGTCGGTGCAGCCGGTCCCGGTTCCGGCCGAGGCGGCGGTCACCACTCCGCCCGCCGCGATCCGGCAGCCGGTGGTCCGCCTCGACCCGCCGCCGGCTGCGGCCCCGGCCCCGGGCCGGCTCATGCCCCTGGTCCTGGCCACGATCGGGATCACCGCCCTGGTCGCGGCCTTGGTCGTCGGCCTGCTGCTGAGCGGCGGACCCTCGGCGCAGCGCGTCGGACCGGCCGGGCTGGCGGGGGCGATTGCCGCAGCGACGGCGGCCCCCGGCCCCCGGACCCTGCTGCTGGAACCGGGAACCTACCAAGTCGCCCTGCGTCTGGGCGCGGCGCACCGCGGCTTGCACCTGCAGGCGGCGGGTCCTGGCGTGGTGTTCGAGGCGTCCGGCAATGGTCCGGTCGTGCTGTGCGAGCCTGGACTCAGCGCCGCCAGTTTCACCGGCCTGGTGCTCCGGGCGGCGCCCGGTCGCGTGGCCCTTGAAGCGATCGGTGGCGGCCAGCTGCAGCTCATCTCGGTCGAGGTGCGTGGCGGCGTGGTCGTGGGCGGCGGCGCGATCAGCGGGGATGGGGTCAGCATCGCCGGTCCGGTCACGGTATCCGATCGCGGCTCGCTCCAGCTCGGCGATGCGCAGATCGACGGCCTTCTCACTGTCGATCGCGGCGAGGTCGGGCTGCGTCGCAGCGTGGTGCAGGGCGGCATGATCCTGCGCCAATCGATGTCCACCCTGAGCGGCGTGCGCTGCCTCGGATCCGGACCGGGCCTGCTCATCGAACGCGGCCGCGCCACCTTGCACGAGGTCCATATCGCGGCCTCCGGGATCGGCCTGCAGGTGCACGGTGCTGAAGTGACCGAGCTGACCGGCCTGACCATCGAGGGCGGCGGTCCGGCCATCGTCTGGGAGGGCGAACGGACTGCAGCCTGGCGCTGGGAGCGCTTCCAGCTGGCCACCCTGGCGCGCGGATTGCCCGGAGTGCTGCCGTCCGGACCGGGGGCCGACCCCACCCAGCTGCCGGCGGTACGCTGACGGCTTCGGGCAGCCGATCCTTGCACCCGCACCCCCCGTTGGCTACACCCAGGCAGCAAAGCGAGGAACGCATGCCGAAGACTGTGCTCGTGGTCGATGACAGCGCGATGATGCGCAAGATCGTGATCAAGAACATCCGCGATTGCGGTTACGACGTAACCGTGGTCGAGGCCGGTGACGGCAAGGAGGGCCTCGACAAGTTCGCGGCAGGCGGCATCGACTGCATCCTGTCCGACTGGAACATGCCCAACATGGATGGCCTGAGCATGGTCCGCGAGATCCGCAAGCTCGACCCCGAGAAGAAGGTGCCGATCATCATGGTCACCACCGAAGGCTCGGCCGACAAGGTCAAAGAAGCGGTGATCGCCGGGGCGAACAACTACCTCGCCAAGCCGTTCACGCCCGAGCGCTTCAAGGAGAAGCTCGGCAAGATCCTGGGGTGACATCGCGTCACTGCCCCAGGGTTTAGGCCGCGTCATTGCCCCAGGGTTTAGGCCGCGTCATTGCCCCAAGGTTTAGGGTCGCATCATTGCCCCAGGGTTTAGGGTTTAGGGGGTGTCCATTGCCCCTCCATTGCCCCTCCATTGCCCCAGGGGTTAGGGCCAAGACCCCTAAACAACCCTCGTGTCGTGTCTCTCCCTAACCCCTAACCCCTAACCCCTGTGGCAATGACCCCCACCATCCTGGTCGTCGATGACGAGCCGTCGATCCGTCTGGCGGTGAAACGCGCCTTCGCCGAGCACACCGTGCGCGAGGCCGTCGATTGCGCCCAGGCCCTGGAGCTGGCCCGCGAGTCCTATCCCGACATCTGCATCCTCGACCAGAAGCTGCCCGATGGCGACGGCCTGGCCCTGGTCGCCAAGCTCAAGGGCATCGACCCCGACCTGCCGGTGGTGCTGCTGACCGGGCACGGTTCGGTCGACCTCGCGGTCGAGGCGTTGAAGGTCGGCGTCTCCGACTTCATCGAGAAGCCCTTTCCGCTGGAACGCCTGCGCACCACGGTGCGCAACCTGCTGGAGAAGCAGGCCCTCGGCCGTCAGGTCAAGCGCCTGTCCGGCCGCAACGACGGGCGCAGCCGGATGATCGCCAGCAGCCTGGCGATGAAGCGCGTCCTCGCGCTGATCAAGCGCGTCGCCGGGGTACCCTCGACCACCGTGCTGATCCAGGGCGAGAGCGGGGTCGGCAAGGAACTGGTCGCCAAGGCGATCCACGAGCGCAGTGCGCGTGCCGACAAGCAGTTCGTGGCGATCAACTGCGCCGCGCTCTCCGAGCATCTGCTGGAGGCCGAGCTGTTCGGCTACGAGAAGGGCGCCTTCACCGGCGCCGACAGCAAGGGCAAGTCGGGCCTCTTCGAGGTCGCGCACGGCGGCACCATCTTCCTCGACGAGGTCGGCGAGATGCCGCTGGCGCTGCAGACCAAGCTGCTGCGCGCCCTGCAGGAGCGCCGCTTCCGCCGCGTCGGCGGCCTCGCCGATGTCGAGGTCGATGTGCGCGTCGTCGCCGCGACCAACCGCGACCTGCGCGCCGAGGTGGGGGCCGGCCGCTTCCGCCAGGACCTCTACTTCCGCCTCAAGGTCGTGCCCATCCCGGTGCCGCCGCTGCGCGAACGCCGCGATGACATCCTCGCCTTGGCCGACCATCTGCTGGCGCGCCTGGCGCCCGAGCTCGGCCGGCCGGCGGCCACGCTCGGCGACGCGGCGCGCGCGGCGATGCGCGCCTACGACTGGCCGGGCAACGTGCGCGAACTCGCCAATGCGGTCGAACGCGCGGTGATCTGCGCCGAAGCTGATGAGATCCTGCCCGAGGACCTGCCCATGGACGAGCAGGTGGTCGTCCAGCCGCGCGCCGACCAGGCGGCCGGGTTGCGGGCCGTCGCCGCCGAGCGCGAGGCGCCCCCGTCGCGCGAGCCGCCGCCCGGCTCGATCGTCCTGCCCCCCGAACAGCGCGACCTGGCGACGGTCGAGGCGCTGCTCATCCGCGCCGCGCTGGCCGAATGCGGCGGGCAGAAGTCCAAGGCCGCCGAGCGCCTGGGCATCAACCGCACGACGCTGTATAACAAACTGAAGGAACTGGGCGTCGAAGCGCCGGAAGGCGCGGCATGAGCCAGGCTGGCGAGGAGAGCGACGCTTATGCCAGTCCCAGCCTACCCCCTGCGGCCGATCCCGACCCCGAGGCGTCGCGGCCGCTGACCGAGCGCCGCCAGCTGCGCGACGAGGTCGCCCGGCTCAAGCCGATGGCCGAGCTCGGCCGCATGGCCGCGACGGTGACGCACGAGATCCGCAACCCGCTGGCCGGCATCAGCGCCAACGCCGAACTGCTGCGCGAATCCTTGTCCGATCCGGCCGATGTCGAACTGGTCGATACCATCCTCGGCGAGGTCAGCCGGCTGGGCAATCTGGTCACCGACCTGCTCTATTACTGCCGCGAACGTCCGGCCGAGTCCAAGCCGATGGACCTGGCGTGGATCGCTCGCACCGCCTGCGACCTGTCGCGTCCTGACGCCGACAGCATGGGCGTGACCCTGGCCTGGGGCGGGTCCGGAGCCGCGCTGGGCGATGGCGACCTCAGCCGTCAGGCCCTGCTCAATGTGCTGCGCAACGCCCTGCAGGCGTGCAGCCGCGGTGGCGTGGTGCGGCTGGAGATCAGCGAGGGTCGCATTGCGGTGCACGACACCGGCCGCGGCGTGCCGCGCGACCTGCGTGAGACCATGTTCGAACCCTTCGTCACCGGCAAGACGCGCGGCCTCGGCCTGGGTGCGACGGTGGCGCGCCGCTGCCAGATCCGCCAGGGCGGCGACCTCGTGCTGATCGAGAGCGGACAAGGCGGCAGCGTATTCGCGCTGAGCTGGCCGGTCGCGCAGGCGAAGCGGCCGCCAGGAAGCACCAGCGAACTGTTGCCGACGGTCGCGTAGTCCGCACCGGCCGGGTGAGTCTGCTCAGGGCTGGCGGATCCAGCCTTCGGGCCCATCGCTTTCGAGCACTGTCCGGGTCGCATCTGGCTGAGCGTATGAACGCTGGGGCGACCAGCCCACTGGCAGGACCACCGGACGCAGGTCGGAGATCGTCAGGACGCTCTCGCTGGCGTGGTGGCGGAAGGGCGGCGCGACCAGGAGGGCGCGGATGCGCTCGGGTCGCAAGGCTTCCTGCCGCGCGCACCAGGCGGCGCAGTCCCCCGAGCCCCACACGCACACCGCGTCCGACCACGGCAGCAGCAGGTCGGTGCGGGTGTCAGGCGGCACGG
>JAIFND010000077.1 GCA_020047915.1 bacterium
TGAAAGCATCTAAGCGTGAAGCCCACCCGAAGATGAATCGTCCCTATGACTGTCCTGGAAGACCACCAGGTGATAGGCCGGAGGTGTACGCTCGTATATCTAAAGGAGCTGAGCTGACCGGTACTAATCGCAGCACTGGCTTGGTCGTCATTCGTGTCCTCTCCATGATTCCCGCGTTGCCAATGCAGGTCGCAAGACCGGCTCATTACAACGTACCATTCCTGGTGGCCATATCGGTGGGGTCACACCCGTTCCCATTCCGAACACGGACGTTAAGCCCACCTGAGCCGATGATACTCGCAAGGGGAAAGTAGGTCGCTGCCAGGATTTTTCACAAGCATACAGCCCAGCGCATCGCGCTGGGCTGTATGCGTTGACAGGAGCGCGGGGCTCCCGCCCCGACCGGGGCGCGGGGCTCCCGCCCCGCGCAGGTGACGCCGTATGGCAGCCGGTCACCCAGCCGCCCCCAACGCCTGCAGGCTGAAGCCTGCGCTCCCAGGGGAAGCTAGCCACCGTCCCCGCCCTCCTACGCTGCCACGCAGCCGCATGCCCGACTTCACCCATCTCCACGTCCTGTCGCACTACTCGCTGCTCAAGGCGACGCCGACCGTGTCGCGTCTGCTCGAAGCGGTCGAGAAGGGTGGCATGGATGCGGTGGCGCTCACCGACACGGCCAACCTGTTCGGCGCCTTCGAATTGCAGTCGGCGGCGAAGGACCTGAAAGAAAAGTACAAGAAGAGCGCCGAGGAGGCGGCCAAGCTGGCTTCCGAGAAGCCCGAGGACACGGGTCTCGCAGCCAAGGCGCAGGCCGCTGAGGCCAAACACGGCGTCACCGCCCTGATCGGCTGCCAGGTCAATGTCGCGCCGCTGGGCATGCGCGAGAAGAGCCGCGGCAATCTGCAACTGGTGCTGATTGCGGCCAGCGAGAAGGGCTACTTCGACCTGGCCGAACTTGTTTCGCTAGGTTGGAAGCAGGGCTTCTACTTCGAACCGCGCGTCGATATCGAGGCCATCGCCCGCTACAGTAGCGACCTGGTGTGCCTGACCGGGGCTGGCGACGAAGGCTTCCTCAACAGCCACCTGCGTCGTGGCTCGACCGAGGAGGCCCGCCGTCAGCTCGGCGTGCTCAAGGACATCTTCGCCGACCGCCTGTGGGTCGAACTCGCCGACCACCTGCTCGACGGGCCGGTGTCATTGCGCCAGGGCAACGTGCAACTCGCGCGCGAAGTCGGCGTGCCGCTAGTGGCGACCAACTGGGTGCACTACCTGAGTCGTCAGGACGCCGAGGTCCACGATGTGATGTTGGCCATCTCGGACGCCACCACGCTGTCGGATCCCAAGCGGCCGCACATGCCGTCGAAGGAATTCCATCTCAAGAGCCCGGACGAGATGGCGGCGCTGTTCAGCGACCTGCCGGAGGCGATCAGCAACACCCGCGCCGTGGTCGAACGCTGCGCCAAGGCGAAGATCCCGACCGGCAGCTACCACCTGCCGACGTATCCGTGTCCGAACGGCCAGACCGAGGCCGACCTGATGCGCGAGCTGTGCGCCAAGGGCCTGTCCTGGCGCTACGCCACGATCACCGACGAGCACCGCAGCCGCCTAGAATTCGAGTTGAAGACGATCATCGAGATGGGCTTCCCGGCCTACTTCCTGATCGTCTCCGACTTCATCATGTGGGCCAAGCGCAACGACATCCCGGTGGGCCCGGGACGCGGCTCGGCCGCCGGTTCGCTGGTCGCGTATTGCCTTGGCATCACCGACATCTGCCCGCTGCGCTACGGCCTGCTTTTCGAGCGCTTCCTGAATCCGGGCCGCAAGTCGATGCCCGACATCGACATCGACTTCTGCCAGACGCGCCGTGAGGAGGTGCTAGACTACGTGCGCGGCAAGTACGGCGCCGAGGCCGTTACCAACATCATGACCCTGGGCACGATGAAGGCCCGCATGGCGATCAAGGATGTGGCGCGCGCCTACGAGTGGTCGCCCGAGGAGTCGCAGGAACTGGCCAACCTCGTACCCAAGGATCCCAGCGGCAAGCACGACCTGCAGGTGTGCCTGGGCCGCAAGCCGCTCGACAAGGCGACCAACACCTACGGCACCGTCGATGGCATGCTCAAGCGTTACGACGGCGATCCGCGTACCCGCCAGGTTCTCGATGCCGCGTTGTCGCTGGAGAAGCTCGGGCGCTCTCTGGGCGTACACGCCTGCGGCGTGATCATCGCACCCAAACCGGTGCATCAGCTGGTGCCGGTGTGCGTGGTGAAGTCCAAGCCCTCGACCATGTTCAACATGACGCAGGTCGAGAAGGCCGGTCTGCTGAAGATGGACTTCCTCGGCCTCAAGACGATGACCATCCTGAAGAAGTGCGTGGACATCGTGAAGGCGTGCGGCGGGCCGGCGATCGATCTGCTGAAGATCCCGCTCGATGACCCGGCGACCTTCCGCATGCTCGGCACCGGCCGCACGTTGGGAATCTTCCAGTGCGAATCACCGGGCTTCCAGAACCTCATCGCCCGCCTCAAGCCCGACCGCTTCGAGGACATGATCGCGCTCGTCGCGCTGTATCGGCCGGGGCCGCTCAAGGCCAACATGCACATGGACTACTGCGACCGCAAGCAGGGCATCCAGAAGGTCGAATATCCGCATCCGGTGCTGGAGAACGTGCTCAAGGAGACCTACGGCCTCTACATCTACCAGGAGCAGGTGATGTCGATCAGCCGAGAACTGTGCGGCTTCGCGCCGTCGCAAGCCGACGACCTGCGCAAGGCGATGGGCAAGAAGGACAAGGCGACGCTGGCCAAGTTGAAGGACAAGTTCATCGATGGTGCCTGGACCCTCAACCAGTTCCCGCGTGAGAAGTGCGAGGAGATGTGGGACAAGATCCTTGGCTTCGCCGAGTATTGCTTCAACAAGTCCCACTCGGCGTGCTATGGCCTGATCGCCTATTGGACGGCGTGGTTCAAGGCCAACCACTACGCCGCCTTCATGACAGCGAACCTCATCTTCGAGATGGGCAACAAGGACAAGATGACCGAGTTCGTCGAAGAACTCGGCGGCCAGGCCATCCCGGTGCTGCCCCCGGACGTCAACGAATCGGGCTGGGAATTCACCCTGGTGCAGAAGGAGGGCCGCTCGCAGATCAGGTTCGGCTTCGGCGGTGTGAAGGGCATCGGCGAAGGCGCGGCCGAGGCGCTCATCGCGACGCGGAAGAAGGGCGGGCCCTTCGATTCGCTGTACGGCCTGTGCGAGCGCGTCGATACCCGCACGATCAACAAGCGTGTGGTCGAGGCGCTGATCAAAGTCGGCGCCTGCGACAGCCTGCACCCCAACCGCCGCGCCTTGCACGAGTCGATGGAGAAGGCCTTCGACCGCGGGCAGAAGCTGTCCAAGTCGCGCCAGGACAGCCAGCAGACGTTGTTCGCCGCCTTCGAGGCCGACACCAGCTACCGTGACGCGGTGCAGGGCTATCCCGAAGTGCCGGACTGGTCGGCCGAGGAGCGTCTGGGCTTCGAGAAGCAGCTGACCGGCTATTGGATCAGCGACCACCCGGTGCGCGCCTGGCGGCCGCAGCTGGGCGCGCACGCCAGCGTCACCACGCGCCAGATGGCCACGACGCCCGATGGCTACAAAGTGGCGGTGCTCGCCGCGGTCACCGCCAAGCGCATGATCAAGACCAAGACCGGCAACACGATGTGCATCCTGTCACTCGAAGACGAGCAGGGTGCCTTCGAGGCGGTGCTGTTCGGTTCCAGCGGACGTGGACGCGACGGCCCCAGTCCATGCGAACGCTTCGCCGGCCTGTGCGAACCGGACACCGTGGCGCTGTTCGCCGGCTCGGTCGAGCGCCGCAACCGTGGCGGTGGCGGGGGCAAGGGCGGCGGTGGAGGGGGGGGCGAAGACGAGGGCGGCGACGAGACGATGCGCGTCGGCGGCGAGGACGACGACGAGCATGGCCCGATCGAGGGTGCCGACAGTCGCCCGGCGATTCCCGGCCTGGTGGTCAGCGAGGTGGTGCCGGCGAGCCGTGCCACCGAACTGCTGGTGCGCTCGATCACGATCGCGATCGATGCGACCACGGCCAATGCCGAGCAGGTGCGCGAGACCGAGCGCCTGCTCGCGGAGCACTCCGGCGACCGCGCGCGGGTGCACCTCAGCGTGCATACGGGCAGCGTCGCCGTGTCGCTGGTCCCCGACGATCGTTGGCGCGTCCACCCCAGCGCCGCCCTGGTCGAAGGTCTGCGCCGGGTGTGGGGCGACGAGCACGTGCTGCTCGAACTGGCCTCGAAGGAGCGGCTGCTGGCGGGATAGCCCTCCTGACCATCGGACCCGATTATCCTCTTTTCTCCTGCTGCGGGGCCGGTAAATAATCCGTCGTGATCTCGCAAACCGCCGAATACGCCCTGCGCGCCATCGTCTTCCTCGCCGACAATGCCGGTGAGGCGCATACCACCGAGGAGATCGCCCGCGCCACCAAGGTGCCGGTCGGCTATCTCGCCAAGATCATGCAGGGACTCTCGCGCTCGCGCCTGGTCAACTCGCAGCGTGGTTTGCACGGCGGCTTCACCCTGGTCCGCCAGCCCTCTGATCTGACCATCTACGATGTGGTCCAGGCGGTCGATCCGATCATGCGCATCGACCGGTGTCCTCTTCAGTTGGAGGGCCATGGCGAAGAGCTGTGCCCGCTGCATCGCACCATGGACAAGGCGATGGGTCACGTCGAGGAACTGTTCCGCTCGACCACCATCGATCGCATGATCAATGCCCCGGGGGCCAACCGGCCGTTGTGCTCGTTCCCGCGCAATCCGGGCTGAGCCTCAGCTCGCAGTTCACACAGAGGACCAGAGCACCAGAGTTGTGGGCCGTAGCATAGGCAACATGCCGCGGCCTGATGTCGCCTCTGGTTCTCTGGTCCTCCCTGTGAATCCGCATGCGGACCGCGGCTGAATGGATCCAAACAGACCCGCAACGCGTGCGCGGCTCGGCCGTACAAACTCCCATGCGCTCCGCATTCCTGCTGTCCCTGATCCTCGGCAGCCTGATGGCTGCTGATGTCGAGCTTTCCCTCGCCAACGGCCGCACGGTGCGCGGCGAGCTGGTGCAGGACGGCGATATGGTCCTGTTACGTAGCCGCCATCCGGTGCGTGGCGGAGTACGGCTGGTCGAGGCCAGCTATGCCAAGGCCGACATCCTGAAGCGCAAGGAGATCCCCGGTGCTCAGCAGCAGTACGACGAGCGCAAGGCGCGCACGCCCGATACCGTGCCAGAGCAGTGCACCCTGGCGCAGTGGGCCTACGAGAACTGCCTGCGTGAGCAGGCCAAGGTCCACGCCGAGCGCGTCCTGACCCAGGATCCCGAGAATGCCTGGGCTCGGCGCATCCTCGACAACTGCGGTTACATGGAGGTGTCGGGGAAGTGGGTCGATGAGGCCGAGCACCTCAAGGCCAACGGCCTGGTCCGCGTCGATGGCGAGATCCTGGCGGCCGGTTTGGCCGAGGCGCGCAAGACCTACCAGCGGGCATCCCTGGTGGCCGCCGCGGCGCGCAAGAAGGTCGAAGAGGCGCGCGGTGTCGCTGGCAACAAGCCGAAGAACGCAGCCGCCGCCGAAGCCAAGGTCAAGGAAGGCACCGCTGCGATCGAAGCGGCCAAGAAGCAGCAGGAGGATATCGACGCCCAGATCGAGAAGCTGCGCGGCGAGAACCTGCGTGGCGAAGCTGCCGACCGCCGCGACAAGCAGATCGACGACCTGACCAAGAGGCGTGCCGAGGCGGTGCAGAAGCAGCGCGAGGCGAAGAAGTCGTCCGAGGAGGCGAAGCGTGCCGCCACGGCGAACAAGAACGCCGGAGAAAAGGCCAAGGCGGCCCTGCCGGACCTTGAAGCCGCGCTGGCCAAGGCCGAGGCCGAACTGAAGGCCGCGGCGGCCAAGCTGCCGGCTGACGATCCGTTACTGGCCAAGAAGTCTGGTGAAGGTGAGACTCCGTCGGAGGAGAAGCCGAAGTCGGGCGACAAGCCGGCCGGCGAGACCCCCACCAAACCCGACGCCCCACCGGTCCGCAGGCTGCGCAACGGCGGCGAATAGCCCCGCACAGCCCGTCGTCCGAGGGGGCGATCCGCCCCCTCGAAGAAATAGTGGAGGCGCCAGCGCCGACCGGGCGCCGAGGGGCGGTGGCGGCATACAATCGGCGTAGCCGATGCCGCCACGGTTTCGGAGCGCAGCGACGAAAGCGAGCCGCGACAAAGCCCGTTGGGGGAGCCCGAGGGGGCGATTAGCCCCCTCGAATAATAGTGGAGGCGCGCCAGCGCCGACCGGGCGCCGAGTGGCGGTGGGCGGATACAATGGGCGCAGCCCATCCGCCCACGGTTTCGGAGCGCAGCGACGAAAGCGAGCCGCGACAAAGCCCGTTGGGGGAGCCCGAGGGGGCCCCGGCCCCCTCGAAGCTACAGCGTTTTGTTCTTTTTAGCCGAGAACAGCATCTTCCCCGTCTCGACCAGCTCGGCCTCGGCGTTGCTGTCGTTGGGGTTCTTCTCGCAGTAGGCGTTATACGCCGCCTTGGCCTTGGTCAGGATGGTGGCGGCCTCGGCGTATTTATGATTGCGCTCGTCGGTGGCCGGCATGTTCATGGCCTCGCCAAGGATCTTGGCGCCCTTGTCGCGCAGCTCGCGCGCTGCGGCGATCTCGCCGCTGACCGGGCCGCCATCGTTGATCGCGGCGGCCTCTTCGTCCGCCTCATCCTTGGCGTCCTGTTCGACCTGCTTGGCGGCGACCTCGTCGCCCTTCTTGCGTGCCGCGTCGATCTGGGCCTGGCGTCGGGCGGCAGCTTCCTCTTTGGCGCGGCGGTCGGCCTCGCGTGAAGCCGCGACCAGTTCGGCCTGCTTGCCGTCGTAGTAGAGGCGAGCCTGCTTGGCCTGGTCGGTCTCCTTGTAGCGGCGCTCGATCGAGGCCATGAACGAGGCGGCCTGCTGCTTGTTGCCGTTCTTCATGTGCGCGACCATCGAGCCGAACAGCACGCCGGCGGTGGTTTCGCGCACGTTGCGGGCGAGGAAGGGGTCGAGCTGCACCGCCTTGTCGAGGTAGCTGACGACCTTGTCGTCGAGTCGGTTACGGTAGGCGAACTTGCCCAGTTCGTACCAGCTGGTGGGATCGCGCTGCGCGGCCTTGTCGGCGCGCACGCGGCCGTCGCGGCTGGCCAGGGCGCGCAGGTTGTCCTCGCGCACCGCCGCCTGATCGACTGCCATCACGGTGTAGTCGACCACATCCATCTCGGCGGGGGTGAACTGCTTGGAGCCCTTGACCAGCAGCTTGATCTTGCCGGCGTTGCGGCCGCGTTCGACGAAGCCGACCGGGTTGTCGAGGATCGGGCTGTAGGGCGCCTCAAGACTGGCGATAGGCACGGCGAAGGTGTCGCTGGTGCCCTTGACCAGCTTGATCAGCGAGGGGTGGGTCTCCCAGTTGCGCGCCAGCTCATCGCGGTCCTCAAGTTCCTTGAACAGCTTGCGCAGGGTGGGGGCGCCGCGTTCGATCTCCGCCAGGCGACCCTTGGTCGCGGGCTTGGCATTGAGACTCGCGCCCTTGCGGGCGGCGCTCTCGGCCTTCTCCCATTCCATGGCGGCATAGGCAGTCTCCGCCTCGGCGAGCAGGGCGACGGCGCGCGTCTCATCGGCGCCGACCGCTGGAGCGGCAGGCTTGTCGGGGGCCTTCGCCACGACGGCGGCGGCAGCCGGAGCCACGCTGGTCTTGACCGGACCCAGGGCGGCCATCTCGGCCGCCAGTTCACGCTCGGACAGCGGTCCGCCGGAAACGTCTCCAGCTGCGGCAGGGCCGTCGCCAAGGCCTTCCGGCTTGGGCGGATCGCCAGCAAGCAGGCTGCGCGGCAGGTCGGGTTTGGCGATGAGCACGCCGAAGATGCCGAGGATGACCACGGCGATGACCAGATAGCCCCACGGCAGGCTGCGCTTCGGCTTGGCGGCCGGGGCGGGGTTCTGGTCGGGGGTGTTGTCATCAGCCATGGTGGCACTCCGGTCTGGCGCAGGGTGAACGCACGGGCAACAGGCCCGGTTCAGTTCAGCTGCCGGCCGAGTTGTAGCGGGCCAATCCCATGCGCCACAGGAGGTTGGCGGCGGCCAGGGCGGCGATTGCCACAGCCGGGGCGACATAAGCTGGCCATACCTCCCCGCCGATGAACACGCTCGCCGGCAGGAAGCCGGCGAAGCCGAAGGGGATCAGGCAGGTGATCAGCAGCTTCAGCCACGGGGCGTACAGCTCGACCGGCCAGCGGCCGAATTCCATCAGGTTGTACACCGGCGGCATCATGCCGACGCGGTCCTCGAACCAGAAGCCGAGCGAGGCGAAGGCCATGAACACGCCGACCACGACCCCCGTCGCCGACAGCAGCATCAGCGCCAGCAAGGCGAGGTGGGTCGGCCCGCAATCGAATCCGGGGATGCGCGCTGCGGCGATCACCATCAGGATGGTGCCGAGGATGGCGCCGGAGAGGTCCTCGATCGCCAGGCGGTCAAAACAGATCTGCAGATAGATCGGGTAGGGGCGCAGCAGCACGCGGTCGAGGTTGCCCTCGATGATGTAGCGGGAATTGAACTGGTAGAGGTTCGAGCACAGGCAGTGGAACAACGAGATCGGCACCAGCGCGAAGCCGAGCACGAAGAGCAGCTGGTCGGCGCTGTAGCCGGCGAGGCTGTCGGTCTTGCTGGCGTAGATCTGCAGCATCGCCAGGGCGACCCCGCCACGCAGCAGTTCGTCGAGCATCTGCACGAAGAGATCGCCGCGGTAGGCGAGGCGGCGCTTGAGGTAGGTGAGGAAGAAGAGAGCGGCGATGCGCATCAAGCGTCCGGTCGTCCGCTCGTCCGGTCGTTGTGCAACCGGGGATTCCAAGCGCTTGCGCTGAGTCACGGATCTATATCGTTCCATCATCATACACCGATGGAGCAACCCATGGCCAAGCCCGCCGCCCTTATCAACGAGTCCGTCATCGCCGACTCCTCGCTCGCCGCCTGGGGCCGCCGCGAGATCACCATCGCCGAGCACGAGATGCCCGGCCTGATGGCTATCCGCCGCAAGCACGCCAAGACCAAGATCCTGAAGGGCGCGCGCATCACCGGTAGCCTGCACATGACCCTGCAGACCGCGGTGCTGATCGAGACGCTGACCGCGCTGGGCGCCGAGGTGCGCTGGGCCTCGTGCAACATCTACAGCACCCAGGACCAGGCCGCCGCCGCCATCGCCGCCACCGGCGTGCCGGTCTTCGCCAAGAAGGGCGAGTCGCTGACCGAGTACTGGGACTACACCCACCGCATCTTCGAGTTCGGCAGCCAGGGTCCGACCCTGATCCTCGACGACGGCGGCGACGCCACCCTGCTCATGCACCTCGGCCAGGACGCCGAGAAGAACCCGAAGATCCTCGACAAGAAGCCGGGCAGCGAAGAGGAAGGCATCCTGCTGGCCTCGATCAAGGCCAAGCTGAAGACCGACCCGACCTGGTACTCGCGCATGGCGAAGAACATCGTCGGCGTCAGCGAAGAGACGACCACCGGCGTGCACCGCCTGCTCGAGATGGAGAAGAAGGGCACGCTGCGCTTCCCCGCCATCAACGTGAACGACTCGGTGACCAAGTCGAAGTTCGACAATCTCTACGGCTGCCGCGAATCGCTGGTCGATGGCATCAAGCGCGCCACCGGCGTGATGATCAGCGGCAAGAAGGCCGTGGTCTGCGGCTACGGCGACGTCGGCAAGGGCTGCGCCCAGGCCC
>JAIFND010000010.1 GCA_020047915.1 bacterium
GTAGGCCTCCTGCACTTGCTGCCAGAGCTGCCGCTCGCGCTCGCTCTGCTGCGGGTTCGCATCGGGATGCAGTCGCTTGGCGAGGTCGCGGTAGAGGTGCTTGAGCGCGGTGGTGTCGGCGGGCGTCAGGGCCTTGGTCAGGGCGCGGGTCGCCTGCTGCACGCCGTCGGCCATGGCGGCGATGTGCTGGCGCCAGGCGGTGAGCTCCTGTTCGACCAGGGCGGTCAGGCCGGCCAACGGTGGCGCGCTCTGGCCGCGGTTCACCGCCTGCATGGCCAGCTCGACCAGGCGCTTCGCCCGCTGCGCCTCGACCTGCGCGTGCAGCGCCGCGAGGTGCGCCGGGCCGATGGCCTGCTGGTAGACCGCCTCCAGATAGGGGATCGCGGTGTGGCGGAGTTCGTCGTGGTAGGCGACGGAGCGGGCTAGCTCATCGCGCAGGGTGTGGATCTGCATGTGCAGAGCGGCGATGTCGGGGTGGAGCTGGAGGGTGCGGCTCATGCTGCTGCCTCTGGGTGGAAATCGAAGCCGACCTGGACCTGGTACCAGATCGGGCCGCAGGCCATGCCGCCGTAGGAGATGTCGAGAGCGAACTGATGCTCGGCCTTCAGTGTGGCGGCGGCATCCTCGGCCTTGCAGCGTTCGCCCAGCTGCTGCAGCCGATGAGCGGCGGCAGCGGCTGCATGCACGAGACCAGCATCAGAGTGCCAGATGTAGACGACATGTTCACAGGGCGTCGGCGCGCCCTCAGTGCTGAGAACCCGCTTCCCGCAGACCGGGCAGAACACTGCTGGCGGTGGGGCGTTGAACGGCATCGACAAGGGGATCTGGCGCATGTTTCAGGCTGCCTGATAGTGGCGAACGAGTCGGACGGAGATCACGCGGCCGCCCCCAGGGCACGGTGCAGGCTACGTTCGCGACAGGCGTAGGGCCGGGTGAAGCCCTTCCGCATGCGCCACGCCGCCCGAGCCTGATCGGCGTGGCTGGCCAGGTTGGCCTGTGCCTGCGTCTCGGTCAGCACGGTGCGGATGGTCCATATGTCGCCGGGGCGCGGCGTCACCGGCAGGTAGATCCGCTGCGGCCCGCCAACCAGGGCCAGGTCGAGGCACAGCATGAGGTCCATGCCGGACTGCTGCGCGGCGACCGTGGCGCGGCTGGCAAGACGACCGAGCCACTGAGCGGCGGCCAGCCCGTGCCCGGCGACCGGAGCCAGAGCAGGGAAGCGCTCGAGGAGGCGGGCGACGGCGTGGGGAGTGGCGAGGTAGCGCGGCATGGGTGGGTCTCCTGGGATTCATCGTAGCGGGAAACCGGTTATTGCGCGTCATCCGGGTTGCGTGTTCTGGCCTTGTTCCAACAAAGACTTGCGGACGATTTGGCGCACAGGGGTTCGTATGACTTCGTCCGCTGCCACTGGCACCGCCCTCCGCCCGCTGCGCCTGCCGCGCATCGTCGAACTCCTGCGCGAACAGCCCCTGCCCGCCGAAGTCCTTCTGCCGCGCCTCAACCGCCGGTTGAAGGCCGACGGCATCCCGCAGATCAGCATCCGCACCTTGCAGCACGATCTCGACTGGCTGCTGGAGCACCTCGGTGCCGCCGGCATCGAACGCGTCGCCAAGGCCGATTTGAAGCCGGAGCCTCCGAGCGAGTTCCACCGCTTCAGACGGACCTCATCCCGGTCACCGGCGATGTCGTGTTCCTGACCGAGATGGAGGCCCTGGCCCTGGTCGCGGCCCGCGCTGTGCTGGCGACCCCGCCGACGCCGGGCGCCAAGGCCGATGGGCAGGGGCCGTTGGCCGACGCGCTGGGCACGCTGCTCGGTCGCCTCGGTCTGGCCGCGAAGGATGGCCGCGTTCCAGACGTGCTGGCGGTGACCCACGGTGCTCCGCAACCCTACGAGCCAGCGCACGTGCTGGCCATCCTGCGGGCGATCCGCCTGGGCGAGGCCGTGATCATGGCCTACCGCTCGCTCAACAAGCCCGTCCACCAGGTCGTCGCCCAGCCGGTGAAGCTCGTCCTGGTCGAGGGCGAACCCTATCTGTGGGCCTTTGACGGCGAGGCGAGGAAGCTGAAGAACTACAAGGTGGCGCGCATCGAGTCGGTCACGCCCCGTCCCGCCGTTCCGGATGTGCCGCCCGGCTTGGAGACCGAGGTGCGCAGCAACCTTCTCGGCAGCTTCCGAGGTGTTGCTGGGCAGCAGCAGCGCGGCCGTGTCGTGGTGCGCCTGACGCCGGCCGGCGTGCCGCACGTCCGTCACCGCAAGCTCGGCGGCAACCAGACCTGGAGCGAACTGCCGGATGGCGGTGCCCGGGTGTCGTTCAACACCTCCGGCATGGATGCGGTCAAGCACTGGCTGCTGCAATGCGGCGGCGAGGCCGTGGTCGAATCGCCGTCGGAAATGGTGGCGTGGTTCAGGTCGGAGACGGAACGGATGGCGGCGGGGTATCGGCAGGCACGGCCTGACAGCCCGGGATGATGCCGACATGGACCTGCCCGAAGGACTGCGCACGCAGGCGGAAGCACTGATCGTATTGTACGCCGAGGGGGTCGCGGCCTACACGCCTGTCGTCGAGCATCTCATCGCCAGCAACAGCCGCGACACGGCCGAACTCGAACGGACGCTCGACGGCCTGCTCGGATTCGCCTGCACCGACGCGGGGGTGCAACTGTATCGCCGACTGTGCCGTTACGCCTGGGACGTGGATCCAGAGCTTGCGGCTCGGGCGGTGAACGGCTATCGGGAGATGTGGGATCCAGATGGTGAAGAACCGTGGCGGAAGCCCGCCGCCCCCCAAGCACCGGCGGCAGATGGTCGACAACGCCTGTCGCCGGACGCTGTCGTGCGAACCAAGCGGTGCCGGCGTGACGCGCCGTGACCCCGTCGCCTACGGTCTGTTGCTTCTTGGCCATGGTGGAAGGTCGCCGCTCTTCAGCGGCCGAAAACCGGACGCAGTCGGCCCAGCCGGGTTCCCACCACCTCGAGATAGTGCGCCTGGGCCGCTGGCCGCAGGAACGACCTCCCAACCAATCCAGCGATGCGCTCCTGACAACGTGCATCGGTCAGCCCGGCCATGGTCTTCGCCACCCAGCGCTGTTGCAGGCCGATGGCTGCTCCGAAGGTCTGGAACTCCGCGGCTCCGTACTGGCGCAATGACTCCGCCTCGGATGCGACACCCGCGCGCTCCCGCTCCAGGAGCGGCATCGCCAGGTCCATGTCCTCGGTGATATGCAGGCGGGTGCACAGCAGATCGTAGGCCGGGGCAAGCCGGGTCAGGCCGTCCGGCTCGGTCAGGAAGGAGAAGTTGCGCAGATGCGCGTCTCCGTTCCCGATCAGGTAACTGAAGAGGATGCGACGGAACAGCTCCTGCAGGTCAAGGTCGATCGTCTGGCTGAACCTGCGGATCGTTCGCGCGATCTCCTCGTAGGAAGCATCGTATTTCCACAGGTGCCCGCCATCGGGCGAGCGACCGGTCGCCGCTGCGAGATCCTCCTGGCGCAGCTTGCCGCCATCGGCGAGGCGGTCGAAGCGGCGGGTGACATAGGCCAGTTCGTCATCGGCCAGGCGCACGAGTGAACAGGCCGACGCCTGGATGCCGGCAACCGTGCTGGCGATCAGCATCGTGAGATGCTCGTTCGCCGGCACCTCCGCGGCCTCCGGCAGACCGCCCTCCGGTGGTTGCGGCTTGAGGATATGCGTTCCGCCGGTCGCCACCGGTTCGAGCACACCCCGCAGTAGACGCACCGAGATCTTGTCCTGCATGCCGGATATCGACATCACGTCGCGGACGTGATCGGTCCGCCACTGGATGGCCTGCTTCCGGGTGATCGCGACGCGGGCAGGGAAGTTCTGGCGGCCGCCGGCCAGACGATGCTGGGCGGCCGCGGTGATGCCCTCCCGCGGCAGATCGGCCAGAGTGGCGAGGCAACGGCTCACCGCGGCTCCACGGTCACGGCGCCGATGGTGTCACGGCAGGTGGCCAGCAGCCGTCCGAACAGATCGCGCTCGTCGATGCGCAGCATGCGGCATTGCATCAGGGAGAACGGACCCTCGGAGAGCAGGCCGGTGAAGAACGGGAACAGGCGGTCGGCCGTATAGGGCTCGGCGCGCACAGGCAGGGTGAGCGAGACGGGCTGCGCTCCCGGCTGGACATATGCCGGATCGTAGGCGAAGCGGTAGCCGTCCTCGGTCTCGCTGATCAGCCCCACCGGCTTGCCGTGGAGCAGTACTATGCCTGCACGCATCAGCGCAGCGTCCGCCGCACCCGGCGTCGACCTGACGACGGCGGCGCATGACCGGGATGGCTGCCACGCAGCACGGGGACGAGTTCCAAGCCGACGGCGGCGAACACCGTGACGACCGTGCGCAACTGCACCGCAGCGCCGATACGGCGTTCCAGGTTGCTGATGGTGGTCACGGTCACGCCGGCGAGATCGGCGACCTCGCGCTGGGTCAGACCCAGGCGGATACGCTGGTCGCGCAGCGTTGTCGACCAATGTTCTGTAACTTCCATGTTCATTGATCTTAGAAGACAACCACGTTGCGGCAACTGGAAGCCGTCATATAAAATATACGATAACGGAAGTTACAGAAGGGATTCAATCGCTACGGCGTCTTCGGCAGAAAGTCCAGGACATGGGTCCGCACAACGTGCATCCTCGAAGCCGGCTCTCTGCAGGCGTCACTTGGCTGACTCGGAGAGCTCCGCCCCGAACAGTGCGGTCACGGCGGTCAGATGCCTGGTCATCGCCGGATAGTGCGAGATGCCCGACCAGGCGGCGCACCACGCGGCTACCGCCCGACGAGCAGCCGGGTCGTCCTTCATGGCAGCGCATGCGGTCAGGCGACGCCGGGTTCGGGCAGGATCCTCCCACGCCTGTGGATCATGGTAGCCGAGACCCAGGAGGAGGACGGCACGGGCGGCGGCGTCCTGTTCGCGCCAGCATTGCGCGATCTGTCGCGCCAGGTGGTAGCGGTGCTCGGCCACGCGTCGCGGCTTGCCGCCATACGAACTCGCCATCGGTCCCTCGATGCCGTCCGCATCCGCCGTGGCAATGGCCTCTATGAGCGGCGTGAGCTCGCGGCAGTCCAGCGTCCAGGCCGCCCACAGCACGTCGTCGATATTCAGGTTCGTGCGTTCGAGCTGGGCCGCGATCCAGCGCACCAGTCGCTCGCGCTCGGTGCCGCCGGACTGATCCGCCAGATCGACCGCGGCGGCGAGGACATCGCGTCGCACATAGGAATCCGGGGTGGCGTCGAGGAGGTCGATGACTCGTCCAGCCTGCGCGACCTGACTGCGTCGGGCCAGCGCCAGGCAGGCGCGTCCGCGGGTGAAGTTCACCGTGTCGTCAGCTTTGTCGGCCGCGAGCACGGCGACCAGGGCCTCGTCGATCGCTGCGTGCGGATGGCGGCGCGGTTCCGCGTGCGGCACCAGCAGCTCGATGGCCTTGCCGCGCACCTCCCATCCCTGCTGCGGATCAAGCAGCACCTGGACCAGCGCCGCGATGCGCTGGTCGACGCCGGTGATGGCGTCGGCCTGCTGCAGCGCGGCGAAGGTGTCGACCGCCAGCGGACCCTGCCCCTCGGCCGGCATGGTGGCGGCCAGCGTCGTGGCCCGCGACGGATCGGCGGCGGCGATGGCCGCGTAGAAGGCTCGTGCCTGGTGGCCCGTGCTGGAGGCCAGCCGCGCCTCCAGCGCACGCACATAGGCGGCGGCATCGAGTCGGTGCAACCGGGCCAGCGCCCACTGCCAGCCCGGCCGTCCCGCGACGGCCCAGGCTTCCAGGGCGACCGCATCGCTGCCCGCCGCGAGGCGCGATCGGGCCTCGCTGATGGCGGCGGTCAGCGCCTGTACGGTCTCGGCCTGCCGGTGTTCGAGCGAGAAGAGTTCGCGGTATAATTCCGAGACCCGGGCGCTGGCCGCAGCCTGACCGCGGAGCGTCTCGATCTCCGCCTCGATCTGCGCGCGCGTGCGCAACGGAGGCAGGTTCTGATCCAGGGTCGCCGCCAGGCGTGCGAGGTCGGCCTCGCTATGACGCCAGACGAAGATGCCAGCCGCCTCGACAGTGCGTTGCAGGATCCCGCGCGAGGCCAGATGGGGGTTGGCCAGCAGTTCGGCGGCGATGGCTTCGAGTCCGGCCTGGTCCGGCTTGGCCTCGGGACTCCAGGCTGGACCGAGCCGGGGCACGAGGCCCTCGAGCAGCACGAGGCTGGCCAGGTTCAGCATCTCCTCGTGGCCGTAGGCTCCGCGCCAGCGCTCGGCGATCGCTCCGGACCAGATGGTATCGGCGCGCTCGCAGACCTCGTTGCTGTCACCATCGCTCAGGCGCAGCAGGCCGCGCCCATCGGCGGTGCTGCTCATCATCGAGCGGCCGCGTTCGCCGATCCGGTCGAGGGAACGGATGCGATCCAGCCACCACAGGATCCCGGCCACCTGCCGGGCGCGGGCCGGGTCGATGGGTCGGGCGCGCAGGTCGTAGACTGGCAGGACGCTGATCGGATCGCGGAACACCACGCCGCCCTGCGCGATGCCCGCCTTGAGCAGCATGGCTCCATCCGGTCCGCTGCGCAGACGCCACACGGTTCTCGTGTCATGGTAGCAGCGCGACGAATCCACGGCCAGGTCGATGACCAGGACCGGCGGCGGTCCGCGGCCATCCCGATCGTCGATCGCCAGACGGAAGCGGAGGCGGTGCGCTGGGGAGCGGTTGGCCTCGGCCAGGGCCAGGGCGGCATCGCGCGGCGGCAGCGTCCACACCGCCTCGGGCACCGTGTCGACCAATCGCGCCTCCGCTTCAAGATCGCGGAGGCTGCGGCCCTTGTCCATGAATCGGGCGACGGCGTGGGGATCCGTGCCCACGGCTTGGTAGCGCCACGGCGCGGCGGGTGGCACGGTGACGCGGCCGTCGAGGTGCGGGCCATCGATGACCGTCTGGCCATCGTCAGGTGCCCGGTCGGCCGGGGGATCGGCGGGGAATGCCAGCTCCTCGCGCGCCAGGTTTGTGAGCGACGACCAGACATCGCGGTGATCGACCTGGCGGATATGGGCAGGCACCGGCTCCGTGATGCGCCAGGTGCCGGAGGTCCGGTCGAATCGCATGGTCGCGCGCGATTGCACCCGGCCCGCCGCATCTGTGGGCCCGGCATGGATCACGGCGTCCTTCCCCGCGACCGGCGGTTCCACCCGGATGCTCCAGTCGTCGGCCTGCCAGTTGATCACCGCCGCGAACAGTGGCTCGGCCTCGCTGCGCACGCGCTCGATGGTGACGGCCTCCGCGTGTGCCACGCCATCGACGCCGTAGTTGGTGGTGTCGACCCGCTCGATCCATCCATCGCCATCGAGATCTGCGAGGATGCCACGTTCATCCAGGACATTGTTGCCGCCGAACGGCGCCACCTGGCGGCCGTCGGCGGTGTAGGCATCGATTGCTGGCCGATCGACCTGACGACCAGTCATGTCGGGCTCGGGCGGGAACAGAGCGTCCTGGTCGGCGATCTCGTAATCGCCGCGCCGGAGGTGGCGGGACAGGAAGCCGTGCAGCACCAGGGTGATTGGCTCCGCGTCCGGCCCCTGCGGACAGACCACGATGCGTTGCGCGTAATGCCCGGCGATGAAGGCATTCCAGCCGGCGTCTTCCTGAGGCCGTGCCCGCCGCCAGAGCTCGTAGTGCGCCTGCTGCGCCCGTGCCGGATCCGCGAGCATGACGACCAGGCTGCGTCCGGATGCCTGAGATAGGTCGGCATCGACTGCGGAGAGGCCGCCGATGGCGAGGAGGACGGCGAGGAGGACGGTGCGCATCATAGGTCTGTTGAGGAATCCTCGGTCGCGCGTCGCGACCGGTCCATGATCGTTGAACGCGGCCTGGTCAGCACCGTTCAGGCCATTCTGGGTTTCGTGACGTCAGCAACGGCGCCCTCTTGAGGAAATGGAGGGGCGGCGGCGGGACTCAAAGGCCTCACCGCAGACGTCTGACGGTTCAGACCTTGGCTTCGTAGGCCACGGCCAGATACAGCGTCTTCGTCCCTGCTGTGACCACGGGCTTCGCCGGTCCGGTCTCGTGCCGCTTCCCGTGGCAGGCCTGCAGCCAGTCGGCCACCGCCTTGCCGACTGCGGTCGTGACCGCAGCCGTCTGTGCCGAGAAGAGCGCGGTCACCGTGTAGCCACCCCGCTCCTGCGGGGTCTTGCCGAGGTCGGCGTCGGTTTGGCCGACATGGACGCGGACGAAGGGCGGCTTTCGGCCCAAGATGCTGACGATCCGGTCCTTGGCTTGTTCGAGACCTCTCGCCACTGCAGTGGCGCTGACGAGAGCGGCGGTTTCCTCGGGGGTACGGACATTGCTCCTGCCGGTGATGGCCATAGCCAGCATCATGGTGCCATTGGCGGCGTGATCCACCGGAGGGATATTTTGCAGGATAGGACGGCCATGAGATGGCGTTCATCACCGGGTCTGATGGTGTACGATGAATCTGGCGCGTACTACATCATGGATCGTGATTATCATGAGCTGGAACTTGGCGAACCAGACTTGGGGCTTCACCGCGTTCACAGCCCGGCATGGCCGGAACCAAAAGGTTCATTTTCGGCTACGCCGGTCTGTTCGGCCAGCGTCCAACCCTGTCTGGACCGCGGCCGGGCGGCAATGTATGGGTAGACCATGGCCCATCTGACCCGCGAGGATCTGCTGCGTGAACTGCTGGCCCGGCAGCGTTGGGCCATCGGCTACCTCATGACCGTCCTGGGCGGGGATGTCCACGCCGCCGAGGAGGTCTACCAGGAGACGGCGGTAGCCCTGCTGCAGCAGGAGGTGCCGGAGTCGGTGACGGATGCCGGTGCCTGGCTGGGCGGCATCATCCGCAACCAGGCGTTGATGCACCTGCGCAGCGCCACACGCGCCCGGCGGCGTGGCCAGCCGATGGATCCCGAACTGCTCGCCGCGCTGGCCGGCTGCAGCGAGGGCGAGTCCGCGGACGGTCGCGATGAGGAGGCAGCCCTCGCCCGCTGCCTTGATGAGCTCCCCGACCCGGCCCGGCGGATGATCGAGCGGCGCTACGCCGCCGGCGAGGACTTCGCCACCATCGCCACCGCCCTCGCCTCGACCGAGGCGGCGGTGCAGCGCGCCATCAGCCGGTTGCGCCAGCGGCTACGCGACTGCATCGAGCAGCGCCTCGCGGGGCAGGCGTGAATCCCGACCTCGAACGCCTGCTGGCCGGCGAACTCGCGGATCCGGCCGAACAGCGGGCGCTGGCCGCCCGGCTGAACGCCGATCCGGAGCTGCGCCGCGCGGCGGCCCGGGCGATGCGGCTGGAAGGCGCCCTGGTGCGGCGTTTCCGCCTGATCCCTGTGCCAGTCGTCCGACGCGCCCCGGTCTGGCGCCGGCCCGCCATCCTGGCGCTGGCCGCCGGTCTGCTGCTGGTCGTCGCCCTGCTGCTCATCGCCGCTCCGACGGACCCGCCGCCCGCATTCGCGCCTGTACCCGAGTTGTGGACCCGCCTGGGTGAACGTATGGAGACGGGCGCGGAGGCGAGCTCCTGGCGTCTGCCCGGGGGCGGCACCGCTTCGCTCGATCCTGGCAGCGCCTTCGCCCTGATCGCCACCCAGCCGGTGCTGCATCTGGCCCTCGATCGCGGGGCGGTTGAACTCGATCTCCCCCAAGAGCCTGCCTCGATCATCGCCCTGCCGGACTTCGACGTGCATGCCCTGGGGTTGCGGGCGCGCTGCACGGTCGAGGCCGAAGCCAGCGTCATCGCCGTCCTGGCCGGTTCGCCGCATCTCGAACTGCGCTGCCATGACAGCCGCACCTGGCTGCGCGCCGAGGCCGGGGCCGAGGTGCGGCTGCGACCGAACGGCAGCTGGCAGGTGCGTGATGGGCAGGGCTGGCGGACGCTGCGCCGGGATGAGCTGGCCTTGCCGGCGTGGCGGGCCGAGCCCAGGCCCTGACATGGAGATCGCGCTGGCGCGCTACGCCTTCCAGGCCCTGGGCACGCGCTGCTGCCTGCATGTGGCCGGCGTCGGCGAGCGGCGTGGCGAGGCCTTCGCCTGCGCCGCCGCCGACCTGCTGCGTGCGCGCGAAGCGCGTTGGAGCCGCTTCCGCCCCGACAGCCTGATCAGCCGGATCAACACCGCAGCCGGCGACGGCACCTGGTTCGAGTTGCAGGCTGAGGACGAGGCGCTGCTGGAAGCCTGCGCCTCCGCCTGGCGCGCCAGCGCGGGGGCCTGCGATCCGACCATCCTGCCGCTCTCCCGGCTGTGGCTGGGCGAGTCCGCGCCGACGCCGGACGAACTGGCCACGACCTGCGCCCTGGTCGGCTGGCCGCAGGTCGAGCGCCGGGCGGGGGCGGTGCGCCTCGCTCGGCACGGCATGGCCCTCGATGTCGGCGGCATCGGCAAGGAACTGCTTGCCGATACCCTGTTGCGCCTGGCCGATGACCATGCCATCGATGACATCCTGATCGACCTCGGTGGCGATCTGGTGGCACGCGGCCGGCCGCCCGGCCGGCGCGGCTGGCGCATCGCCCTGGCCGACCCCGCCGACGCCGCACGCAGCTGGGCCTGCGTCACGATGGCCGGCGGCGCCATCGCCACCAGCGGCCATGGCCAGCGCAGCGTGTGGCGCGATGGGAGGCGCATCGCCCACCTGATCGATCCGCGCAGCGGCCGGCCGGCCGACACCGGCGTCGAGCAGGTGACGGTGCTGGCCGCCGACTGCGTCAGCGCCGGCCGTCTGGCCAGCCGTGCCTGCCTGGAGAGCCCAGCGGCGGCCGAGGCGCTGATCGCCGCCGCCGGGGTGCCCGGCACCATCCATGCGGTGGATGGCCGGCGCCTGGTCGGCGGGGTGGCCCGCCTGCTTGAACCTGCCTCGCCTGTCTGAGCCGGCATCCGCCATCAGGCGAGCGCGTGCCGCGTCGGCGTGGCGGGATACCACGAATTGTCAGACATGGACACCATCCCGCCGGGGATGACCTTGGCGTTGCGGGCGAAGATGGCGCCAGCGTCCCCTGGCTGGCAGCTGCCATGCGCCCGGCTATCCAGTAATCTCCACCTGGCCCGTGCGGCAGATGGTGCGTAGCCCCTTCCGTAGCCAAGAGGGCCTGCCGGATCGGTGCGGCATTTTCAGGAGCATGTCGAGCGTAGCGCTCGATTCAGATCGATGGCCAATCCGACGGTTGCGTCGCCCAGCGGAGCGACGCCCATAATCAGCCTCGGGCTGGGGCGGAGCCCCGCTAGAGTCCTTGAGGGCAGCGACTTTGACCTGCCAAGTCAAAGTCGGCAAAGCCCCTGCAGCAACAGCCAGCTAGCGGGGCGACGCCCATAATCAGCCTCGGGCTGGGGCGGAGCCCCGCTAGATCCCATGCCGCGCGGGCCATGTACGATCGGCCTCAATGCCCGCTGAGTCGGCCCAGCACTACCAGGTCGTCGGCCTGGAGGCCGAGCTTGCCGATGCCGAAGACGCCGCCCTTCTCTTCAAGGCCGGCGAAGACGATGCGCAGTTCGACCGGGCTGGCCAGCTTCTGCAAGGCTGGGATGCCGCTGGTGTCGGCGCTGGCCGGGATGCCGGTGGTGGCGCCCAGATCGCCCTTGTTGTTGATCACTTTGGCGGCGGTGAAGGCCGCCTCGCCGACCTTGATGCCACCCTGCCACACCTCGAGCCGCGGCTTCAGGTCGCCGCTCGACCAGAAGCCGCAATCGACGCGCTTGATGTCCAGGGCCTTGCCCGAGGCGGGATGCAGGGCGATCGCGAAATAGAAGGGCGCACGCGCCACCTGCTCGCCTGGGGCCCAGGTCCCTGCACCGTCGATGTTGTAATGCTCGTTGTCCCCAAGCAGTTGCTGCGGCGTGGCCTGCAGGGTGGTCGCCTCGACCACCGGCATGCGCGCGGTGGGCGCGATCGCCTGTCCCTTCCAGTCCCGCTTCTCCATGCCCTCCTGCGCCTTGCTGAAGTTCCACGCCAGCAGCGGCAGCACCGTGCCGGCCGGGAAGCGCAGGTCGAGGCTGCCCGAACCGCCGCGGATCGTGCTGCCATCGGCCGCCGCCAGGTCCTTGGCCGTGACCGTGGTGCGGCCCTCGTCCATGACCTCGGTGACCGTCACCGTCCATTCCAGGCCGTGGCTGCCTGGAACCATTGTCACGATGCAGCTCTGCGCCTGGGTCGTGCCCGACAGCGTGACATCGGCCGGGGTGAAGGCCTTGGGCGGGCGAGTGAAGGCGACGCGGAAGCGCAGCGGCAGGCCGCTGGCCAGCTCTGCCTGGCCAGGCTCGGGATTGACCAGCGCCTGCGGTGCGGCATCGGCGAAGCTGACGCCTTCGAACACCCAGCAGAAGACCGAGGCCGGCGGCAGGCCCTGGGCGGCACCACGAGCGGCATCGAGGGCGAAGTCCCTGGTCGCCACCGCCGTCGGCAGCTCGCGGCTGGCGAGGCGGAGGTTCTCGGCATCCAGGTTGTTGGCCTGCGGATCGCCGGTCAGCGTGTGCAGCGTCACCTTCTTCGCCGCGCTGATCGGCAGCCGCAGGGTCAGCGGCGTCGGCGCGTCGAGGCGGCGCGAGATCGCGAAGACGCTCAGCCGGTCGCCCTTCCGGCTGGCATAGGCCGCGACCTCGGGCATCGCGTCCATGGCCGGACGACGACCGACCGCCGGGGCCGCGCGCACCGGCATGCGCTCGGTGACCACGCCCAGCACCTCGCCGACCCCGTGGTTGTTCCACAGCGCCAGGCCCAGCCACGCCGGATAGGCCTGGCCGCCGTTGCGATGGTCGGCGTGCGAGGTCCAGTAGTTGCGGTTGCGGCTGAAGGTGAAGAAGTTCTGCAGCTGCGCGCCCTGGTAGGTGAAGCCCAGGAAGCAGTCGAGGGTCGAGCTGCCGCCGACCAGCGACTTCATCACCCGGCTCTCGCCTTCGACCAGTTGCGGCGTCATGCGCACGCCATTGAGCCCATCGAGGTTGTAGCCGGGGCCGGCCTCGTAGCTGCCGATGAAGAAGGGCCGGTTGCCGGCCGCCGCATGCTCGTCGGCCTCGCGGCGCAGGCGTATGGCGGTGGGGATGCCGTCCTGGGGCGGGTAGTTGAGCGTCTTGGTCAGCGCGGGCAGGAAGTCGCCGCTCGGATCCTCACCGGCATCCCAGCCGCCATTGTAAGCCGCGACCAGCACATGTCGGCTGGATGGCGAGCGCTTGGCCGCCTGGTAGCCGAAATCGTTGATCGCCCAGCCGCCGAGCACGAACTCGGTCTTCTGCTCCATGGACTTCCAGTACGGGCTGCGCTTCAGCACCTGGATGGTGTATTCCTGGAACATGCCGTAGATCGCGCCGGCACCGTGTGTCTGCTTGGTCACCGCGTCCGGCATCTCCATCCAGGCGAGGTTGAACGGCATGATCTGGTTCCAGTTCTCGTTGCTGAACTCGATCAGCAGCTTCGGGAACTCGTCGATGTACGGCTTCACCTGGCCATGCTGCACGCGGCGCCAGGCCCACGGCTTGGACTTCGGCGTGTCCTTGGCCGGGTCGTAGGGCGCGGCGAGGTACTCGACCAGGCCGAGCCACTCATCCTCCTGCAGGGTGAACTCCAGTTGCAGCCATGGCGAGACGCCCATCTCGCGGAACTCTTTCAGCAGCGCCGACAGATTGCCGCGGCTGTAGGTATCCTTGCCACTGGTGAGGCCGGCCAGCGGATGGCCGAGCAGGTTGTCGAGGGTGTACCCTTGGGTCTTGCAGGTGTCATGGGTGCGGATCGCCCCCATGCCGCTGGCCTTGAGCGCGGCGCGGTCGGCGGCGTCGTGGCGACCCAGGCCGACGTCCTTGGGATAGACGCGGAAGTTGTCGATCCACACCGTGCCGGGGGCGTTCCACTGCAGGCCCATCTGACCGACCGAGCCGCTCTGGTCGAGCTTGCGTGGCACAGTGAACTCGGCGGTGAACTTCTGCCATGCGCCGGTCATCGCAAAGCCGATCGCCTTGAACTCATCAGCCATCGGGCCAGTGAGATGGAAGCGCAGGGTCGGATCGGCCAGCCCTTCCTGCCGCGCCAGCACCTCGACGACATAGGTGCGCGTAGGATCCAGCACCTGGTACCAGTCCTGGGTCAGGTCGGCATGGTTGAACTTGCGGATCGCCACGATTCCCGCCTCGCGGCAGTCGATGCGTTGGCAGGTGGCGCCACCGTCGGGCACATCCGTGGGCAGGGCGCCCGGGTGCGGCACCAGGGAGGAGGGATGCTCGCGCGACTGCCAGGCCCCGGTCGGGGTGAATGACGGCGCGTAGTCTGGCGCTGCGGCTCCGTGGGTGCCGTACAGTCGTGGCGCGTAGTCGGAACGCGAGATGCTCATCGCTGTCTTGGCCAGCAGCACCATGTCGCCGGGCAGGAAGGCGAAGCGGTCGCCGCCGCCCTCGCTGCCCATCTCGATGAACTGCCCCTTGTGGGTCGCGGGATCGGTGAAGGAGCGCTCGATGCGGTAACCGGCGATATCGCCGAGTGCGGCCTGCCACGAGGCCGTGATCAGCCCGGTGGCGGGGTCGCAGGTGGCCTGGAAGCCGGTGACCGCCGCCGGGGCGCTGCCGGCGGCCTTGTCGTCCAAACGCGGCGCGCCTAGGGTGAAGACGTTGCCCGGCCTGGCGCGCTTGTCGCCGGCTATGTCCGGGTGGACGATCCGCACTGCGGCCGAGCGCGCACCCACTCGGCCGGCCTTGTCCACCGCACGCACACACAGCCACCACTGCTGGCCGGGCCGCGACCAGTCCTCCATAACGAATTCGCCGCGGGTCGCGCTGGCCGGCACCAGACCGTCGGCGGCATGCGTCCACTCGCTACGCTCGTAGCGCTTGGCGACGCCGCGCAGCTTCTGCACCATCTTGCCGTCCTCGATGCGCAGGACGCGGACGATGGAGCCGTCCCACCAGCCGCCGGCATAGCTATCGAACCAGTCCAGATTGGCCGAGATCAGCTTGCCGACCGCCGCCTCGCTGACCGCGAAGCGGTTGGAGGCCCAGTACATCGGCTCGAAATTGAAATCGACCAGTTCATGCCGCGGACCGGTGGTGGCGGTGTAGGCCCCGGGGTTCGGGGCCACGACATGCGGAGTCACGCGCAGCACCGCCGGGGCTTGCTCGGCGGCGCCCATAGGGGTCAGGCCGCAGAGGGTGGCGAGGGCGGGGACAAGGATGCGGTTCATGGAAGGCTCCGGGGTGAGCAATGCCGTTGACTTTGCGTGGTGTGACACAGTTGTGATGGAGCGTAAGGCATTGCAGTAAAAGCACTTGACACTGCTCGGGAGTCCGGC
>JAIFND010000234.1 GCA_020047915.1 bacterium
GCGACATCCTGGCCTGTGGTTTCCGGCCGTGAGGCGATGTAGGCCGCCAGTACGGGACCCAGGCGGCCAACGGCCGTCTGCGCGGCGGCGACGGCCGTGGTGCAGGCCGCAGCATCGTTGGCTTTGGCCGCCTGTTCCAGCGTGCAGCAGGCCTGGAACAGCTCCATGGCGCCCAGGCTGCCTGATGAACCCTTCAGGCTGTGGGCGGCCCGACCCAGACCGGCAAGATCGCGATGGTGCAGGAGTTGCTGGACGGCGTCACGGAAGGCGGGGAGATCGTTGAACAATATGCCGGCCAGCGTCCGGCCGCTGCCGGGCGTGCCGTCTTCGAGTTCACCGAGCGGGAGCGGGTCGAGGACGGCAACGCTCGCGGCGCGTGCGCCGGAGGCTGCAGGCGACGGCGGGGTCGTGGATTCCAGCCAGCGCCGGATCACCTGCAGGAGTTGCTGCTGGGTGACGGGCTTGGTCAGGAAGTCATCCATGCCCGCCTCCCGGCAGGCCAGCCGGTTCGATTCCAGGGCATGGGCGGTGACGGCGATGATGGGCAGGCGATGGTTGCCCATGGTCTCGGATCGACGGATGGCACGGGTGGCGTCGTACCCGTCCATCACTGGCATCTGGCAATCCATCAGCACCAGGCGCACCCCGCCCGTGGCGACCCTGGCTACGGCTGCAGCGCCATCGGAGCAGGACTCCACGGGCAGACCGGCGCGCTTGGCATGCTGACCGAGGATGAGGCGGTTGACCTTGTCGTCATCGACCACCAGGATGATCCCGTCGCTGGGCGCAGCGTCCGCCCCCGCCGGGCCGGCAGCCCTCACGATGCTGGCCGGCATGGGTCGTGCCTCCCGAACCGCGGCCTGCTGCCACGATTCAGGCGGCATGGCCGCCAGGCGGGCGAGTTCAAGCGCCGCGACTGGCGGTCGTACCACGACGGCTCTGGGCGGTGCGACGGCTTGGCCGTCAACCAGGATGAGGGGCAGGTCGGTGCGTCCGGGCATGCCACGCAGGGACTTGGCCAGATTCGGCACGGGCATGCCCGATGCGGCCTCCAGGATGATGGCTACGACGCAACGGGCCTCCGCCGGATCACGGCGGGCCAGTTGGACGAAAGCCTGGGCAGCTTGGGGGCAGGCGACCCCCCTGAGGCCTTGCTGGGAGAGGGCGTCGACCAGTTGCGGCAGCAGCGGATTGTCCGGCCTGGCCAGGATCAGGGCATAGGGACGGTGCTGGTCAGGCATGTTCGACCGCGCCGGTGGTCAGAAGGGCTTGATGCATGACGGTCCCGAGGAGGGGCTGTGGGCCAGGAGGGGCAGCCAGCGCCGGAGCAGGTCGGCGAAGCCACGCTCTTGCACCGGCTTGGCGATGTGGTCGTCCATGCCGGCGGCCAGGCACTTCTCCCGATCGCCGGCCATGGCATTGGCGGTCATGGCGATGACGGGCATGCGCCGTAGTCCGGCACGGGCCTCGCGGGCCCGCAGGGCGGCGGTCGCCTCGTAGCCATCCATGACGGGCATCTGGCAATCCATGAACACCAGATCGAAGGGCTGGCTTGCCAGCAGATCCAGAGCTTCCTGGCCATGCTCGGCGACGACCACGTTGATCCCGAGATGGCCGAGCATGATCCGCGCCAGCTTCTGGTTGACCGGATTGTCCTCCACCAGCAGCACGCGTCCGGTGAGGACCTGGGTGTTCGATGCCGTCCGCAGTCCGTTGGCTTCACGGATGGAATGGCGCGTCACCAGATCGCGCAGGCCCTGTTGGCGATGAGCGATGGCGGTGGCCACGACGGAACCCAGCACCTCCAGCCTGGCCGGCTTGACCAGGTAGCCAGCGAAGCCGATATCCGCCATGCGCTGGGCGTCACCCTTCGTGCCCGAGGAGGTCAGCAGCACCAGGGGCAGGGCGCAGAGCGATGGTTCTGCGAGCACGGTTGCCGCCACCGCCATCCCGTCGAGATCGGGCATGTGCAGATCGACGACGGCGGCGGCGAAGGGATCCGTGCCATCAGCAGCCGCCGTGCACAGGGTGGCCACGGCCAACGGGGCGCAGGTCTCGAATGCGGGTCTGGCGCCCAGCAGGGCCAACTGCTCGCAGACGATCCGGCAGTTCAGTTCATTGTCGTCGACGACCAGGATGCGCCGACCCTGCAATCCCTCCAGCGGTTCAGCCGCCGGAACCGGCCCGGGGGCTGGCGGCAGCGGGGCGATGACGGTGAAGGTCGAGCCGCTGCCCACCGTGCTGTCCAGGGTGATCCTGCCTCCCATCAGTTCGGCCAGGCGGCGGCTGATGGCCAAGCCGAGCCCGGTGCCGCCGAATTGCCGGCTGGTGGATTCGTCGGCCTGGACGAACGGGGCGAAGAGCCGGGCGGCGCGATCGGGCGGGATGCCGATGCCGGTGTCGCTGATCGCCAGGACCAGGTTCCCCTCCTGCCAGAGCAGATCGATCAGGACGTGCCCCTTGGCGGTGAACTTGATCGCGTTGCCGACCAGATTGGTCAGGATCTGCCGCCAGCGGCCGGGATCGCCCAGCACCCGCGGAGGAATCCCAGGACCGATGCGCACCAGCAGTTCGAGACCGCTGCCCGAGATGCGCGGCCGGAAGAGTTCGACGATCTCGTAGAGCGAAGCCTCGGGAGCGAAGGGGATCGACTCGAGGTTGAGCTTGCCGGCATCGATCTTCGAGAAATCGAGGATGTCATTGAGCAGGATCAGGAGGGATTCGGCGCTGTGGTAGGCCGTGCGCGCGTAATCCTCCTGCTCGGCATTCAGCCCCGTGCCCAGCAGCAGTTCGGTCATGCCCAGGATGCCGTTCATCGGCGTGCGGATCTCGTGGCTCATGTTGGCCAGGAAGGAGCTCTTGGCGGCGCTGGCCAACTCGGCCCGGGCGGCCATGTCATTGGCCAGGGCGGTCTGGTGCTCCAGTGCCAAGTTGGTCGTCTGCAGGTGCTGTTCGGCCTGCTGGCGGGCACGCATGTTGACCAGCATGAGGGCGAACAGCTCGAGGAGCTGCTGTTCCTTGGGCGCACACGCATGCTGGTGGCGCACAGCGTCAAACCCCACGAACCCGACGCAGGCGCCGGCGGCCATCAACGGCACGGCTACCAGGCTGCGCACACCCTGCGGCTCCAGGATCTGACGGAGGCCGCTGCCGGGATCCAGCGCCTGGACATCGGGGATGACCATGGTGGTGCCGGTGCGATGGGACTCCACCCAGGCCGGTAGGGCCGCCATCGGCACCCGCTGCAGTTCCTGGATCTGCGGCGCGATGCCATCGGCGCACCATTCGTGGGTGTTGACGGCGAGGCCCTGAGCCTCGTCGTAGGCGAAGACATAGGCCCGGTCGTTGCCCGTGAAACCGCCCAGCGTGGCCAGGGCAGCGTTGATCGTGGCGTCGATCTCGCTCAGCGGCACATTGATGAAGGCGTTGGCGATGCCCATCAGCGTCTCTTGCAAGGCGGCCAGGTCGATCAACGCCAGTTCCGAACGCTTGCGCTCGGTGACGTCCAGGTGGGTTCCACGCAGGAACCGCGGCTGTCCATCCGGTCCTGGCGACATGCCCTTGGCACGGGAATGGATCCAGACCCATGAGCCATCCTTGTGGCGCATGCGGAATTCGCTGTCGTAGAACGCGGTGGTGCCGGCAAGATGGGCCTCGACGCGGCGGATGCACCCGGCGCTGTCGTCGGGATGGATCAGCCGCCGCCAGGTTTCGAAGGAGATCGGCGCCAGTTCGGCCAGGGTATAGCCCAGCATGCCGGCCCAGCGATCGTTGAACACCAGCGCCCCGCTCTGGATGTCCCACTCCCAGGTCCCCGCATTGGTCCCATGGATGATGCCAGACAGGCGTTCACGCTCGTCGTTGAGGGCGAGCTCAGCCGACTTGCGGGCGGTGATGTCCGTGTCGCTGCCACGGTAGCCGATCAGGTTGCCGCCCTGGTCGAGCACGGGTAGGCCATGGGTGCTGAGCCAGATGGGCTGCCCCGTCTTGGTCGCGGCCTGATTCACCAGGTTCGCAAAAGTGCGCTTCTGGGCGAAAACCGCCAGGGCAGCCGTTTTGAACGCCTCCCGGCCCGACTCGGGATGCAGATCGTAGAAATGCATCGTGCCGACGAGTTCGTCCGGCGCATAGCCAAGCACCTCGGCCACGGCCGCGCCGACGAAGGTGTACCGGCCGCACGCATCGACCTCCCACAGGTAGGTTCGGCTTTGCACCGCGAGTTGCTCGAAGCGCTCGTGGCTGATCCGCAACTCCTCCCGCCGCCGATATTCCCCGGAGACATCGCGGAACACGAGCACCGCGCCGACGACCGCGCCAGCCGCATTGCGGATCGGCGCGCAACTGTCAGCGATCTGGTATTCGAGTCCGTCCCTGGAGAGGAGCGCCGTATGATTGGCCAGATCGACGCTGACCCCGTCGGCAAGGGCGCGGAACACCGGATTTTCCGCCTGGGCGCGAGTCTGGACGTTGATGATCCGGAACACCTCCTGGATCGGCTGCCCGGCTGCCTCGGCGCTGGTCCAGCCGGTCAACCGCTCGGCCGCGCCGTTGAGGCTCGCCACCCGGCCTGCGCCGTCACAGGCGATCACCCCGTCGCCGATCGAGCGCAGTGTCGCCGCCAAATGCTCCTCGCTCGCCAGCAAACCCGCGTGCTGGGCCCGGAGGCTCGCGTCGGTACGGCGCAGCATCACGAATGACAGGCCCAGCAGCCCCGCCAGCAGCACCACGCTGACCGCAGCGCCCAAGACCATGGTGCGGGTGAACGCAGCCCGGAGGTCGGTCAGGTCGATCATGACCAGCAACTCCCCCACCTGCGCTCCAGACGCGTCCGTCAACGGCGCCGCCGTCACGCGCCAGTGCCTGCCGCCGTCACGGACCTCCCGACCCTGTACGCCACCGGGCGGGTGGCGGTCGGGTTGTCCATCATCGACGCACGCGGCGAAGGCCTCCGGCAGGCGCCCCTGGGAGGCGTAGATCAGCACGCTGTTCGGCAGGCGGTCCCAGTCGGCCTCGCGTCCGAGGCGGTGCATGCCGGCCTCCCAGGTCTGACGGGGCAGATGCGTCTTGCCGATCGCCAGGGCGACCTGGACTCCGGCCCGGGTGAGCCGGGACTGCAGGACATCCTCCACCTCCTTGCCCAGCTCGACGTAGCCGACGAGGCGCCCACCGGCCCGGACCGGTTGCACGACCCGCAGGGTGAAGGTGCCCAGCGGCCCCAATTCGAGGCCTGCCGCGGTGGTGCCGGTCCGCTCGGCCTCACGGGCAGTGAAACGATCGATCTGGTCGCCGCGTCTGTCGGGCTGGTGCAACCGCAGCAGGCAGACGCGGTCAGCGTCGAAGAAATAGAAGTGGGTCACGGACTGCTCACGGCGGAGCGTGTCGTACAGGCCGCTCCAGTCGGCCTGCAGGCGCTCGGCATCGCGCGTGGCGAGGGCATCGCGCACCGTGGCGTCCAGCGCGATGGACTGCACGGCCATGGCCAGGCTGCGAAGCCGCTGTTCCTTGGCATCCGTGAAATCCGACATGATCTCGGCGCTGATCGCGTGGCCCCGTTCGGCCAGGAGCGACTGCTGCAGATGCCACGGCAGCAGCATGGCGCCAGCCACCAGCACGACCGCCATCGCCGCCATGAACGGCAGCAGGCGGCGCGTGACCGGTGCCGGCGAGGCCGCTACGCGCCGAGACGCGCCCAGTACCGTCAGCACGCTGATCATGAACAGGAGCATCAACCCCATCGGCACAGTCGCCCGTTCAGCCACCTTCCAGCCCCAGGAACCGGCCCCGACATCGATGCCCAGCACGGCGATGAGCTCGCCGGTCTGGGTATCGACCAGGGGGACCAGCGCGCTGATCCTGGTACCCCAACGGTCGGAAACCGGGCCGACGACGGCGGCCTCGCGACGCTCGAACACGCGACGATAGTCGGCCGGGGCGTCCTCGTAGGTTTGCCCCGGGGGGGAATAATCGGCAGAATCAACCGGTTCACTGTCCACATGGATGAACAGCGCACCGACGGCCCGCTGGGTGCCCGTCGCGGCGGTCCGATCAGGCCGCTGTCCCAGGATATAGACGAAACGGTAGGTCGGATCGGCGGTCCGCAGGGAGGTGCAGGCCTCCTTGAGCCGGAGATACGACGGCACGGAGAGATCGGCCGCCGAACCGGTCAGCGCTCGGAGATGCTCCAGGTTCAGCGTGCTGGCCACCAGGCGGGTCTGTCTGAGCAGGTCCTCGCGCAGGTCGCGGTCAGCCCGGAGGATCAGCCACCAGCCGCCCAGTATGCCGGCCACCAGCATGGCCGCCAGCAGACCCAGCCACCAGCGGCTGGGGAATGTGCGCGGAACAGTGGTCGTTGGAGCAGTCGAGGCCATCACAACTCCAGGACGGGCACAGGCTTCGCGAACAATGAGGAATGATAGGTCCGTCACGACAGCAGGCAACACCAGCGTGCGTGCCTGTGCGCGTGGCCGATCGCCGCGTCGACCTTCCGCTCACCTGCGACCTGCTTTTGACATGACGTTGGCGACAGCTATGAAGCGGTTTGGGGGCTGCATGCCGGACATCCTGGTGGTCGAAGACAACATGGTAAACCAGCGGCTCATCGGCTTCCTCCTTGCCCGCGCCAGCTACAGTTACGCGTTGGCGTCGAATGGGCAGCAGGCGTTGGAGCTGCTGCGCGCGTCCACCTACCGCCTCGTCCTCATGGATATGATGATGCCGGTGATGAACGGGTATGAGGTAACGCTCCGATAACGCCCAGATGAAATCCTGCGGCCCCTCCGCCACGATGTGGCCGAGGTCACCGCCATGGACGATCAGCCCCATCCCCGTCCCCGCCGCATCCGCACGTTGAGCGAAGCCCGAGAGCTGGTCGCGGCCTGGAAGGCCAGCGGACAGAACAAGGAGGCGTGGTGCCGGTCGCAGGGCATCCTGCGTTCGGCCCTGCTCTCCTGCCTGTATCGGGTCGAGGAGCGCGGCCCATCGCCGGCCGGCTTCATCGAGTTGAAGCCGGCCAAGGCGAAGCCGGCGGTGCCCGCGGCGCCGTCGGCCTTGGTCCTTGAGTTGGGGCACGGTCTGCGGGTGGTCGGCCTGGATGCCGCTAGCGTGGCAGAGCTGGTGCTTGCGCTGCGTACGGAGCCGGCGTGATCGCGCTGGGCAACCGGCGCATTTTCCTCTGCGGATCCGTGGTGGACATGCGCAAGGGAATCGACGGCCTGGCCGCCGTCGTCCTGGGCCAGTTGCAGCGCGACCCCAACTCGGGCGAGGTGTTCGTCTTCGTGGGCAGCCACGGTACGCGGCTGAAGGCGCTGTGCTGGGAACGGGACGGCTTCTGGCTGGCGACCAAGCGCTTGGCCCGTGGCCGGTTCGTCGTCCCGCGGATCGCGCATGTGGACGGCCGGCCATCGACCCTGGAGCTGTCGCCCAGCGATTGGCAGTTGCTGCTGGACGGGATCGTGGTGCGCAGTCGCACGGTGCTGGAGCGGTGGCGACGCAACGGGAATGATACATCGTCCGTATGATTGGGCGATGTCCGCTGTCACCTCTACCGCCGCCGAACTGGAGCATCTGCGGCAGGAAGTGGTGGCGCTCAAGAGCGAAGTGCGCGACCTGACGATCAGGAACGAGTGGATGCGCCGGGTCCTGTACGGCCCGTCCACCGAACGCCGTCGCCCGCAGCAGGATCACGGCGATGCCGTGCAGCAGAGCTTCCTCACCGCGCCGGTGGATGCCGGGCAGACGGTAGCCGAGGCCACGGCGGCCCAGGCCAAGCGGGAGGACCGCGAGGAGCGCAAGGCGCAGAAGAACGCCAAGAAGGGTCGCGGCGCCGATGGCCAGGCGAAGGCGAAGAACGGCGGCGGCCGCAAGCCGGTGAACCGGAACCTGCGGCCGATCGAGCAGGTCATCGAAGCCCCTGCAGCCGATCGCGTGGCGGCCGACGGCACCCCGCTCATCCTGCTGGGCTATGAGACCGCCGAGCGCGAGCACTACATCGCCGCCGAAGTGGTGCGCTTGGTCATCAAGCGCGAGATCTGGGGGCTGCCCGACACGCGCGACGAGGTGACCCGGGCGGACGTGCCGGCCGCGATCGTGCCCAAGGGCAAGTACAGCGACGCCTACATCGCCGAGGCGATGCTGCGGAAGTACCTCCACGGCATCCCCTTCGGGAAGATGGTGCAGGACTTCCAGGCGATGGGTTCCGACCTCGGCGACGCCGAGCTGGCCGACCTGGCGAGCCGCTTCGCCCGCTTCCTGTCGCCGATCAGCGCCGCGATCCGCGCCCAGGTGCTGGCCCACGCCCTGGTCCACATCGACGAGACTCCGCTGCCGACCCAGGACGGTGGACGCTACCTCTGGGCTTGGCTGGGTGGCACCCAGGCGTTCTTCCACAGCGGCGGGCGCGGCGGCAAGGAACTCCGCCAGGTCCTGGGCCTGCCGGATCCGGCAGCCAAACCCGCTCCCGGTGCGCCTCCGTTGGTGCGTACCCTGACCCGCTTCGTCTTCGCCATGGCCGATGGCTACCAGGTCTACGACACCGTCCTGGAGGAGGCCGGCATCCGCCGCCTCTGCTGCTGGACCCACGGCAAACGCGGCTTCGGCATGTTCGAGGACGATGACCCCGCGGCCAAAGCGATCGCTGACGCCATCCGTGTCCTCTACCGCATCGAGCACGAGGCCGACCGCGCCATCGCTGCCGCCCATGCCAGCGGCGACGCTGCCCTCGCCCTGCGCCTGCAGATCCGCCGCGAGCGGGCCGGACCGCAGCTCATCGCCATCCGCGCCCTCCTCGATCAGGCCCGACCGCGCTACACCGAGGGTTCGGACATGCGCAAGGCCATCGACTACATCCTCAACCGCTGGACGGCGTTCACCGCCTACATCGAGCGCGGCGACCTCCCGATCGACAACAACGCCGTCGAGCGCACCATCCGCCCCATCGTCATCGGCCGGAAGAACTGGCTGCTCATCGGCAGCGAGGACGCCGCCCCGCATGCCGCCGATCTCTACACCGTCTTCGAGAGCTGCCGCCTCGCCAAGGTCGAGCCCAGAGTCTACCTCGTCCATGTCATCGCCGCCCTGCACGCCGGCGGCGCCGACCCGGCGACCCTGACGCCGGCGGCACTCGCCAACCGCTTCCCGCGACCGCGCTGAGAGTGGCTGGTCAGGACGATGCCGATGACGCCGAAGGCGTCATCGGAGCGTTACGGTATGAGGCCACCCGCGCCATCCGCGCCGATCCCGCGCTGGCCCAACTGCCGGTGGTCGCCCTGACGGCCAATGCCTTGACTGGCGAGGACGACAGGTGCCGTGCCGCCGGCTGCAACGACTACATCGCCAAGCCTTACTCCAAGGCGCATCTGCTGGAGGTCGTCGCCCGGCTGCTGCGTGGTGTGCGTGGCGTCGCTGGCGCTCGCGTCT
This sequence comes from bacterium, assembly GCA_020047915.1. Taxonomy (GTDB): domain Bacteria; phylum Planctomycetota; class UBA11346; order UBA11346; family UBA11346; genus UBA11346. The sequence continues at coordinate 9,415 of JAIFND010000234.1, forward strand.
CGGGTTGATGTAGATCCCGGCCCAACACGACCGCCGGTCAGATCGACGATGGCATCCAGGTACGCTGCCGGCACCATCACACCGGTGCCGGCGGCAGCGAGCGTTGCGTGCAATCGCTCTGCACGCCGCAACCCCGCCAGCCTGGTCACGGACCACCCCTGCAGTTGCGCCACACGCGAGTCAAGTGTGGCTGTCGCAAAACCTGAATCCCCTGCGATTCTCACACGAATTTCCTCAACGCGGCGTTGAAGTCCCCGGTATGATCCCGTGAAATCGC
>JAIFND010000217.1 GCA_020047915.1 bacterium
CCTCCGCAAGGTATACGCCGGGGCCGCTTTGTTATTCAAGACATTTTAGGAGCAGGACACTAGCTGGCTGTTGCTGCAGGGGCTGCGCCCCCGCACCCCCGAGTCCTCAAGGGCAGCGACTTTGCCGACTTTGACTGGACAGGTCAAAGTCGCTGCCCTCAAGGACTCGAGACCGTATTGCGAACATGAATCAGGCTGCGAACATGCAGCAATATGCATCTGATCATCTTCTGCTGGATACTTGCCATTTTTGCTGGCGCTGCAGAGCCGCCGGTGACCACCTTAACAGGCCGGTTGCCTGCCGACCTCGCTGGAGGCACTGTGCATCTGGCGATCGAGGCCTATGCCCATGCGGAGGGAATTCAGCCGCCGTTGGCGACCTGGGAAGAGGACTGGACGGGAGGAGCCAAGCTCAGCCTGGTGATCGATCACGCCGCGCGTGGCATTCTCGAGGGGGTACTCCGATGGCGGGTCGGGGTGCGTGCCGCCGGCTTCGCGCCGGCCTGGGGGCAAGCCAGCACCGACGGACACCTGCGCTTCTCGAAGGCGATCCGACTGGGTGCCGGTGTGGTGCCGACATTTGGTCAAGTGCTGCTTGCCGATGGGACGCCTCGGCCGTTCACCACGATCTGGGCTGACGCTGAAGGAACCGTTCTCGGCTGGTGCGACGGCCAGGGCCGCTTCGAGGTCGGCGTGCCGAAGCGAGGAGGTGGGGATAGCGCTTTCGTCATCTACGAGAAAGACCTGATTGGCGGCTGGTATACGACAGCTCCGGGCCACGACCGGGACCATCCACTGGTGTGCCAGCCACGCAGCGCGCTGTCGGCCCGGGTGCGCCTGCTGGATGCGTATGGCACCCCGATCCCGCATGTCGGCATCCGCGGAGGCGGCGGTGGCGGCACCAGCACCGACGAGCAGGGTATCGCAGAAGTTGCATCGCTGTTCGCCAACCGGGCGACGCCGCTGATCATCAGCGCCGAGAGTTTGGCGACGCGTACGGTCGTCGTGCAGTTCGACGCACATCGCCCAGAAATCCGCGCCGCCGTGACCGACTTCACCATCGATATCGGATTCGACCTGGTCTATCAGCCCAGGCATGGCGACATGGTGTTCCGCACGGCTGAAGGCAGTGCGGAATATGCCGATGGCGCGGTGGTGGTCAGGCAGGGTGATGGCTGGCTGGCACGCTGTGATGCTGGTGGCCTGCGTGATCAGCCGCTCAGGCAGTGGGTGGCAGCGGCCCCGCAGCAGCGCTTCGATGCCTATCGCCTTGCAACGCCCGACCAAGGCGCCCTCGACGCCCTCCTCCGCCCCGCCCCGCCCAGAGCGGCCCCTTCCGCTGCCACCGTTGCGACTGCCTGGATCGGCGATTGGCACCCCGGCCTTGCGGGCGCAACTCCCGACGCTCTGGCCTGCAGCCCCCTCCTGCAGCGGGTGTGCGGCCTGGTACGGCCATTGACGGCAGGGCCACCGTCCGGGTTTTGATCAAGCCGGCCACGACGAGATCGTGGGTCCTTAGGGCTCGCGCAACAATAACTGACGCGATGGAACACGACGCACGCTCGCCCAGCTTGGAGCTTTGAGCTTCAAGCTTTGAGCCCGCAGTCCTTAACAGCGGTCATGCATTTGCCCCGGGCGCGCGGGCCGCGCGCGGTCCCAGGTGGCAGCCTCGGCGCTTGGCAGCGCAGGCAGGCTCGGCAACCTGCCGCCCGCCATGGCCATGACCTCCGCCCAGTTCCAGCGCTACGCCCGCCACCTGACCCTGCCCGAGTTCGGGGTTGCGGCGCAGGAGAAGCTGCTGTCGTCCTCCGTCCTGCTGATCGGTGCCGGCGGCCTCGGCAGCCCGCTCGCCCTCTACCTGGCGGCGGCCGGCGTCGGGCGCATCGGCATCATGGACTTTGACGTGGTCGATGTCTCCAACCTGCAGCGCCAGGTCATCCACCGCAGCCAGGACGTGGGCACGCCCAAGGCCCGCTCGGCCAAGCGCGGCATCAACGACCTCAACCCGGATGTGCAGGTCGATGTCTATGAGGAAGGCATCACCAGCAGCAACGCCCTGGAGATCATCGCCAAGTACGACGTGGTGATCGACGGCACCGACAACTTCCCGACCCGCTATCTGGTCGGCGACGCCTGCGTGATGCTCGGCAAGGTTAACATCTACGGCTCGATCTACCGCTTCGAGGGCCAGGCGACGGTATTCGACGGGCGCAAGCTGGCCGACGGTTCGCGCGCCGGGCCGTGCTACCGCTGCCTCTACCCCGAACCGCCCAGCCCCGGCGAGGTGCCGAGCTGCGCTGAAGGCGGCGTCCTCGGCGTCCTGCCCGGCATCATCGCGATGGTCCAGGCGACCGAGGCGATCAAGGCGCTGACCGGCATCGGCAAGCCGCTGACCGGTCGCCTGATGCGCTACGACGCGATGAATATGCAGTTCCGCGAGCTGAAGATCCGCCGCGACAAGACCTGCCCGGTGTGCGGCGACCATCCGACCATCACCAAGTTGATCGACTACGAGCAGTTCTGCGGCCTTAAGCGCGGTGAAGAGGGGCCGACGGCGGTCGAGCTGGATCCGGCCGCCTACGAGAAGATCCGCGACGCCGGCACCGAGCACCTGCTGCTGGATGTGCGTGAACCCTTCGAGCTCGGCATCTGCCAGATCGAGGGCAACACCAACATCCCGCTCGGCCAGGTCCCGGCCCGGGTCGGCGAGCTGGCGGCGTGGAAGGACAAACTGGTGGTGTGCCAGTGCAAGAGCGGCCGTCGCTCGTTGAAGGCGCTGGATGTGCTGCAGAAGAACGGGTTTACGAAGGTGGTGAATCTGTCGGGCGGAATACTCGCCTGGGGAGAGCATACCGGCGATCCGGCGATAGGGCCGTACTGACGAAAGGCCGAAGGAGGAAGGCGGAAGGCGGAAGAGTTGCTGCGCATGCGTTAGCGCAGGCCACTGACCAACTACCCGCAAGCGCACGCAGTGCGCCACGTTTCTTCCGCCTTCCGCCTTCCGCCTTCCGCCTTCCGCCTTCCGCCTTCCGCCTTCCGCCTTCCGCCTTCCGCCTTCCGCCTTCCGCCCTCCTTCCTGGCCAGGGCCAATACTGCCCCTTGCTCCGCCGCTCCCATTCCATCTTATCCCGCATCCTTTCGGCCAGGGTCGTGCGCAGCGTGCGCGTGGCCGGCCGACCGGGTGGCGCGTGGCCGGAGGGTCGCAGCGCCCCGCTTTGACAACCAGGGACTCACATGAACGAACACGAGCAACTTGCCTCGTTGACCATCAAAGACTTGCGTCAACTTGCAGGCGAGCACCAGATCTCCAACCGTAGCCGACTCGGCCGCGATGAACTGATCGAGGCGTTGCAGGCAGCCATCCAGGCCCGCACCGCCGAACCCGCTGCCGCGGCCAGCACTGAAGCCGCCCCCGCCCTTTCCCAACCTGCCACACCCATCGCCATGGCCGCATCTGCGGCCGGTGAGGTCGTGTCGGCTCCCGTCCCTGCCGCAGCGCCCGCAGCGCCCGTTGCCGCTGACGCCGGCCCCGAGGTCCTTGATCTCGCCGCCGTCGCTGGCGAGGTCGCTCCGTCGGCTGACGACGAGGGTGATGACGAGGAAGGCCCCGAAGGCTTTGCTGACGAGCCCGGCCAGCCCGGCGAGCCCCAGGAACAGGGCGACGGCCGCCGCCGCCGTCGTCGTCGTCGTCGCGGCCGCGGTCGTGGCCGTGGTCCGGACGGCCAGCCGTTGAATGGCGAGGCGCAGCCTGGCCAGATGCCCGTCCAGCAGCAGCCCTCCGCCGACGCCGCCCCGGCCCAGGCGGTCGCCGCCGGACCCGAGGACGTGACCGCCGCCGCCGACGCGATCGTCGAGCAGCCGGTTGCCCCAGCGGTTCCCGCCGATCCGACGGCGATAGCCCCCCAGCCGCAGAATCAGGACCGCTTCCGCGACGGCCAGCGTCGTGACGATCGTGGTCCGCGCGACGGCCAGCGTCGTGACGATCGTGGTCCGCGCGACGGCCAGCGTCGTGACGACCGTGGTCCGCGCGACGGCCAGCGTCGTGACGACCGCGGCCCGCGCGACGACCAGCGTCGTGACGACCGTGGCCCGCGCGATGACCGCGGCCCGCGCGATGACCGCGGCCCGCGCGACCAGCAGCAGCGTGGCGACCTCAACCGCCAGCCGCGCCCGCGTCTGGACGGGCCGCAGCGCCACGTCGGCAGCGTGCTCGACCGCCTGTGCACCTTCAGCCGTGGCTTGATCGAGTTGTGCGATCCGGCGACCCCGAGCTGGGCCCAGCCGCGCATCGCCGAGTTGCTGGCCGAGGCCGGCGTCTCGCCGACCCCGTGCACCGGCCTGCCGCATCCCGATTTCCACATCGTCACCGGCAGCCTTGCGACCACGACGGTTCCAGCCGGTCACATCGCCGAGATCACCTCGCCAGGCTTCAGCCTGCGTGGTGACCGCGGCGACCTGTTCCCGCTCAAGAAGGCCCAAGTGCGCGTCGCCGAGGGTGCCCAGCAGCCCTTGCCGCAAGGCGATCCGGCTCCGGTCGTGACCGCTCCGGTCGTGGCCACTCCGGCCGAGATTGCACCGGTGCAGATGGCCGTCGCTCCGGCTCCGGTCATCGTCACGGCCTCCGTCGCTCCGGCGGTCGTCGAAGTGATCGCCCCGGCTGTCCCGGTGGTTGCTGCCCCGGTCGCCGGGGTCGAGGACATCACCGCCGAGGTGCCGGCCCCGCCGCGCCCCGAGGTGCCGCCGCCCGCCCAGGGCCGCGATCCGCACCGCCGCCACGGCCGTGAATCGGCCGAGGTCGCGCCGCGTCTGCCGCTTGCGCCGCAGATCGCGGATGAACTTGCCGCCCGGCCCAAGGCCGAAGGCTTCCGCGCCCTTGGCCTCAACGACCAGATCCTCGCGGATCTGGCGTCGGTCGGCTGGAAGGAGCCCTCGCCGATCCAGGTCGAAGGCATCCCGCACGTCATGGTGCGCAAGGATGTGCTCGGCCAGGCGCAGACCGGCACCGGCAAGACCGGCGCCTTCGCGCTGCCCATGCTGCAGCGTCTCTACAGCCTGGAGCGCGAGCAGGGCGCCCCGCCCGCCGTGCTGGTCCTCGCGCCGACCCGCGAGCTGGCCCGTCAGGTGCACAGCGAATTCGTCAAGATGGCCGGAGCCAGCGGCGCACGCTGCGCGCTGATCTACGGCGGCGTGCCGATGGACGAGCAGTTCCGCGCCCTCGAACGCGCCCCGCACGTCGTCATCGGCACCCCCGGCCGCGTCATCGACCTGATGAAGCGCCGCGCCCTGGACCTCAGCCGCCTCGAGGCGCTGATCCTCGACGAGGCCGACCAGATGCTCGACATCGGCTTCTGGCCCGACATCCAGTACGTCGTCGGGCACACCCCGCCGT
>JAIFND010000044.1 GCA_020047915.1 bacterium
ACGATTCGGGAGTCAGCGTGGTCGGCGCCTCATCCTGCTGGAAGACGAAACGCACGCCTTCCTCGCTGATCGTGCGCTCGGGCAGCGAGAAAACCTGGAAGCCGCCGGAGTCGGTGAGGATGGTGCGGTCCCAGCGCATCAGACCATGCAGTCCGCCGTGGCGCTCGACCAGCTGCACGCGCTCGGGATTGGCCATGTGGTAGGTGTTGGCCAGCACGACCTGCGCCCCGGTATCGGCGACCGCGCCGGGAAAGGCGCATTTCACCGCCGCCTGTGTGCCGACCGGCATGAAGGCAGGGGTCTCGACCACGCCGTGCGCGGTCCAGAAGCGGCCACGCCGGGCCTGGCCGCTGCGTGCCAGCAGTTCGTAATGCAGGCCGCCGCCCGGGGTCCAGGGATTGCTCATGGCGTCTGGGCCCGGGTGCGGATGGCAACTTCGGCGTCAGCGATCGCCGCGCGCGCATCGCCATCGCGATCGAGGGTGACCAGTGCGTCGCGCAGCCGTCCATCCTTCACATCGTAGATCCAGCCGTGGATGTCCACCTCCTGGCCCTCGCTCCAGGCGCGCTTCAAGACCTTGCACTCGGCCAGGTTCGAGGACTGCTCGATCACGTTGAGTTCGCACAGCACATCGCGCTGACGCGCGGGCGGCAGCTTGGCCAGCCAGGGATGACGGCGCTGGATCAGCTTCACCGGCCAGATCCAGTAGTCGATCAGACCGTGCGCCATCTCCTCCATCGAGGCATTGACCGCACCGCAGTTGTAGTGGCCGCAGACGATGATGTGGCGGATGCCCAGCACCTCGACCGCATACTGGACGGCCGACATGCAGTTGAGGTCGTTGGTCAGCACCACATTGCCGACGTTGCGGTGCACGAACACCTCGCCGGGCAGCAGGCCGATGATCTCATTGGCCGGCACGCGGCTGTCGCAGCAGCCGATCCACATGTACCCAGGGCGCTGCTGACGCTCGAGCTTGCGGAAGAACTCAGGGTCGCGGTCGGTGATGCTCTGCACCCAACGCCGGTTGTTCTCGATCAGGTGGGAGAGTGCGTCAGGCATGCAGGCGCGCAGGGGACACGAAAAGCCAGGCAGGGCAAGCCCGGGTTGAGGTAGCCCTACGGAGCCTTGCCGGCGTCAGCCCGCATCAGCATCAAGCAACTGCCGACCTTTGCGGGCAAGATCCCGAGCAATGCTTGCGACTACCCGTTCGCCAAGTTCCCGCGAAGCGTGGAGCCGCGGATCATCACCATACACGCCTTCGAGCGGCACGGCGATGTCTCCTGGCAGTCGGCGGACATCCACCAGTTCGGGCCGCAGATGCCAGAGGATCGATGTCTCCCATTTCCCTGCGTGGTCGCTGTTGAAATCCATATCCTTCGCCCACTCCATGTCATCGGTGCCATACACCCGCATCGCACCGCGATATCCACCTGCAACCGTACGCATGAGGGCCCGTTGTTCTTCGCAGGTATGGCCGGTCGTCAGGATCGCCGCCCTGAATCCGACCTTTTCCAAGCCTTCCAACGTCGTCCGCAGGATCCCCGTGAGGAAATCCGGGGAGACAGGGAGATTGGCTGGATACCGGTACTTCGCCCCATATGGAATCATGCCAAGGATGCCGAAATACAACGGCGGAAATACCACCCCTCCGCCTGCGCGGGCAGCCTCGCAGCACAAGGCATGCATCTTGATGGAATCATTGCCGACCGGGAGATGCTCGCAGTGCCATTCCAATGATCCGACCGGGATGTACACGAGCGGACAGGCCGAGATGCGCTTCTCGAGCTGGTGCGGCAGCATGCACTCGTATTGGACTATATCTTCCATGTCAGAACCTGTCTCTCGCTGATGGCGGACACGGCTCCGCCTCTGGGGGGGGCACTCGGAGGCGGGACCGCGCGGTCTTATCCGGAACTGGACCTCGAACGGGGCGCCTTGCTGGCGTCAGCCAGCTTTGCGCGGGGCGGCGTAGAGGCCAGCCAGCACGCCGTCGAGTTCCTTCTCGACGTTCACTGCATTGACGATGCGGTTGCGGCTTTGCAGGGCGACCCAGCGCTCGAAGACCTTGCTCTTGCCGTGGCTGATCGCGTAACGGAACTCTTCTTCAAGAACCGGCACGAGGTTGACCACCTTGGGTCCGGCATTGCCGGCCGCGACCTTGGCGGTGGCGCCACGGCCTTCTCCAGGGCTGCGCCGGGCCGGCACCAGGGCGGCCGGGGTGGCTGCCGGCTTGAGCGCCGGAGGCAGCGGGATGGCGTCGGTCTTTTCGAGATCGATGCCGTCGGAGGCCGACCGGGACAGGGCCCCGGTGTCCTGCTTGGGGGCATCCTGGAGGCCGAACTCGGGTTCGGCGGCATGAGCCGGCGTGATCAGCGCATCGCTGAGCTCGAGGGCGTCGCTGCTCTCCTCGGGCTTGATCGACACCGGTTCGATGATGGCCGGAGCGATGGTCTCTTCGCCGCCCAGCAGATCGTCGATGTCCTGGATGTCGCCGGACAGGTCGGGGGCGATGTTGTGCGGCTTCGCCGGAGTGGGGCTGAACGCGGCGGAGGCGGGGGCAACCGGGGTCGGGGTCGCGGCGGGCGCGGCGGGCGCGGTGTTGACCAGCATCTGCGTCGCACTGCGGGGACGGTCGGAGACCTCCTGGGAGAACGAACGCGAGCCCTCGCTGGCGATGACCTTGCCACCGTAGTACTTGTCGATGGCCTGCAGGATCTCGCCACGTGTGGCGACGACCTTCTTGATGTCGAGGCCGGTCTTGGACTCGAGTTGGCGGATCGCCTCGGCGTCCAGCGGATTGACCATCGCCAGGGTCAGCAGGCTGCCCAGCTTGTCGACCGGGAAGACACCGAAGTGCTGGGCATCTTCCTTGGTGATGGTGTCGAGCGCCTTCTTGCGGATCTCGTACTTGTCCACCTTGAGGTGGGGGACCCAGGTCTCCTGGCTGAGCGCATTGACCAGCTGATCCTCGGTGATCAGGCCCAGGCGCACAGCCGCCTCGTCGATCGCCACGCCATCATCCTGGGCCTTGCCGCGCACGGCGTTAGTCTGCTCGATGGTGAGCAGGCCGGCCTTGCCGGCGAGGAATTCGATCAGGACCTGATCGCCGGTGCGGCTGGGGCCGGTGCGGGCTCCGCCGAGAGAGCCGGCGAAGTCGGGCGCCGCGCTGCTGAGGATCGGCTGGTTGCCCTGCGGACGGGCCGGGGTCGGATCGACGCTGATCGATTCCGGTGCCGAGCCGAGATCGAGCTGATCGGACTCGATGGAAGCAGGTGCCGGCGGCAGCTGGATGTCATCGACGGCGATCTCCCCGGCGGGAGGCTTCGGCGCATTGACCCGGTTGGTGGCGGGTCCCTTGGTCTGGGGTGCAGCCGCAGGCGCACCGCCGCGAGCAGCCGGAACCACACGCCGCACGCTCTTGCGCGTCGATGGCGGTACGACGCCCTCGGTCGTCTTCCGGGTGGCGCCGGCCGCCTTGGCCGCATCCTTGTTCTTACTGCCGAAAAAGCCCATGTGGTCTCCTGCTGCTGTGCTGATGATGAATGCCCTGGCCGGTCGTGCCTGGGACGCCGGCATACGCAAACCCAGTCCGTATCACACTCGGGACATGGCATCAGCAGCGCCTATTGCCCCTTGTCCCCGGTCCTGACATGCTCCGCCCCAGCACAGAGAGGAAGACCATGGCGGTCCTCAACTTCGACATCAAGAGCGTCAACCTGCCGAGCAACGAGGAGGGCAAGGCCGTCTTCCTGACCGGCTCGATCGACGCGAGCACAAACCAGACCTTTGAAAAGCGGCTGACCGACATCCTCTCCAGCGGCACGACCAGTGTCATGCTGGTGCTGACCAACGTCAAATACATCAACAGCACCGGCCTCGGCACGATCGTGAAGTGCGTCGATACCTTCCGCGAGAAGGGCGGCGACATCAAACTGGTCGGCGTCCCGACCAAGGTCATCGCGCTGTTCGAGATGCTCGGCCTGCTCGCCCTGTTCGAGACGCACGACACCATCGAGAGCGCTGTCGCCTCCTTCGGCAAGAAGAAGGATGCCAAGGCTGCCGCCGCCCCGACCGTCAAGTTCCCCCTGCAGCTCAAGCACCCGGTCACCGGCCTCGGCCTCAACGTCAGCCAGCCCGGCCGATTCAAGGATCCGCGCAGCGGCGACTACTTCTCGGTCGATCCGGCCGGCACCATCGAATTCTACGAGATGAGCAAGGTGCGCATGGCCGAGCTCAAGATCCCGGCCCACACCGACTTCGCCGCCGCCGTCGCGCCGCTGGCGAGCAGTCTGTGCGCAGCCTGCAAGCTGCCCGGCAGCGTCGCCGAGGCGATGGGCGATGCCCTGGCCCGCGCCGGCAGCCTGCTCAACGGCAAGGCCGCCGATGCCAACGAGACCTGCAACGTCCTGATCGTCGCCGACCAGGACAAGCTGCAGGTCGGCATCGTCAGCTACGGTTCGGCCCTGGCGCTGCGTGGCGATGACAGCGTCCTGCGCGAACTCGCCGGATTGGTCACAGAGGCCAAGCACCAGGTCCTGCCCACCCGCGGCAACCTGCTGATTCTCGTCAAGATGGCGCATTGAAGAGTACGGGGCCTCCAGCCTCCAGCCTCCAGCCTCCAGCCTCCAGCCCGCTCGATGACGAGCGTTGGATGCATTCTGCCCTTGCTGAAGCCGAAGCCGCCGCCCAGGAAGGCGAAGTCCCGGTCGGGGCCGTCATCGTCCACCAGGGCCGCATCATCGGCCGCGGGCGCAACGCGCGCGAACGACTGGGCGATCCGACCGCGCATGCCGAGATGGTCGCGATCACCGCTGCTGCCAGTGCGATCGGCGATTGGCGGCTCGAGGACTGCACGCTCTACGTGACCCTTGAACCGTGTCCGATGTGCATGGGCGCCTGTCTCAATGCCCGCGTACCGCGGGTGGTCTATGGCGCCCGCGAGCCGAAGGCGGGCGCCTGCGGCAGCATCCTCGACCTGCGCGCCCCGCCCGGCTTCAACCACCGGGTAGCGGTCGCCGGCGGCGTCCTGGCCGAGCCCTGTGCCGAGATCCTGGTGCGCTTCTTCCGCGCGCGGCGCGGCGCATAGCGTATCGGCGTGCGCCGGTTCCATCTCCTCGTCCCCCTGCTCGCCAGCCTGGCTCTCGCCGCCGGCGAGCCGCTGACCGCTACGGCCTGGGACGTACGCAAGGACGCCGAAGAACTGCTCGACGAATTGAGCAAGGCCAACGGTCAAGCCGGCGACCTGATCCAGCGCACCCAGGCGATGCTCGCTGAACACGGCGATGCCATGATCGCGGTTTCGCCGGGCGAGGCGGTACCGCTTTCGACCGCCCTGGCCGAGCGTCTGCGCAGCGCCGGGCTGGCCGAACGCTTCGCCGCCGATCTCGGTCCCGGTGCCGAGCGCAGGTTGGACGAACTCCTGACGACCCGTCCGGATCCCGCCCGTCTGGCGGCGCTCGCGCGCAGCCTGCCGGCGACCACAGCAGCCGAGCGCGCCTGGCGGCTGGTCGCCGACCTGGCCTGGGATCGCGGGGCGATCCGCTTCCACTCCCTGGCCGCCGGTGCGATGGCTTCGCTGGACGAAGGACGCCGCGCCCGGCTGGCGGCCACCTCGGATCTCCTGACGCGGATGCCGGCGGAACTGCCCGCCACCTTCGAACGCCTGGACGTGATGTGGCGCGTCCCGCTCAACGAGGTTGCGCCCCAGCCGGCCGGACGTCGGCGGCAGCAAGCGCAACGCACCATCCGACCTGGCTTCGCTGGCCTCGCCAGCGGCGCGGTGGCGATGGCCGATGGGCGCAGCCTGGTGATGATCGACCATCTGGTCGGCAATCAGCTTGGTACGCGCATCCCGTTGGGCGACACCCCCCTGCCCGACCACGTCGCCCGACCCGAGACCTTGCGCGATGGTGCCGTGGCCGCCGGTTTGGCCGGAGGTCGGATCGTGGTGGTCTGCGCTGGCAGCGCCGGTGGTGAACGCTGGCGCCACACCGCCCAGGCCGAGGCCGTCGATGCGATCAGCGCGCCGGTGGCGGCCGATGGCCTGCTGGCGATCGCCTACCGTTCGAACAGCGGCGAACGTATCGAGCTGCGCATGCTCGCCCTGTCGGCTCGCGATGGCACGCCGCAATGGGATGTGCCGGTGGCGCATCTCGCGACCCCGCGCTGGGGCGCCGATGGGCTCGCCTCCCCGGCTGTGGCGAGCCACGCCCTCGGCTTCGCCGTGTGCTCGAACGCTGGCACCTTGGCCCTGGTCGGCCATGACGGGCAGGTGCAGCGCCTGTGGACCTATCCGACCCGTCCCGACCTCGACATGGAAGGGCAGCGTCGCGGTCGGCGCGGTCTCGCAGCCAGCGATGGCGCCACCTTCGTCGCCACTCCGGCTGATCACGCCGGTCTGGTGCTGGTCCTCGGCCCCGCCGACCGCGCCCCGCGCGCCTATCGAGGCGATGGCGCCGATGGCGATGTGCTGGCTGTCCACGCTGGCGAGGCGCTGATCAGCGGGCGTCAGGTCGCCATGATCGACACCGTCCGCCTCCGTCTGCGCTGGACCGCAGCCCTGCGCCTGCCGGATGCCCAGGGCCTGATCGGCGCGCAGGCGGTGCTGGTCGCCGGCACCGACCAGCTTGCGCTGCTCGGGCGTGGCGACGGCCGCATGATCGCCGGCCGGGCGCTGGCCGAGCCGGCCGCGATCGCCAGCGCGGACGGCATCCTGGTGCTCGGCGACCATGCGGCGGTACGCGGCTTCGGTGATGCCGCCGCCTTCCTCGAACGCCTGCGCAACGCAGCCGCCGGCAGCCAGGACCCCCGCCCGCATGCCGCCCTCGCCAGCGTGCTGGCGGGGCGGGGCGAGGCCGACGCCGCGCTCGCCGCGTGGCGCCAGGCCCTGGCGCTGGGCGGTGGCGGCGAGGTCGCGCAGCGCATGGCCCGCCTGCTGCGTACCCGCATCAGCGACGGCGGGGCGCCGGCCGCCCGCGCCCTCGACGAGCTGACCGCGCTGCAGACGCACCTGCCTGGACTGGGCGAGGAGATCGCCCTGTGGCGGGCCCACCTGCGCGAATCGGCCGGTGATCTGGCGGCCGCCGCCACCGGCTACGCGGCCATCCTCACCCGGCCGGACCGTCCGCTGTCGCTTGCCGATGGACTGTCGGTCAGCCTGCATCTGCTCGCCCGCGGTGGCGCCCAGCGCTGCGGCCAGGCTGCCGTCTGGCAGCCACTGACCCGCGCCACCCCCTCGCCGCCGATGCCGGGCCAGGCCTGGCGGATCGCGGCCCACGCCCGCGGACGCACGGTGGTCGCCGGCGGCATGGTGGCGAGCTACGCCAACGGCCTGCTGCGCGCCTGGAACCTGGCCGACGGCCGCGAGGTGTGGCGGCGCACGCCGCAGCGCGCCCTGCTCGGCGTGCAGCCGTGGCGCGAAGCCAGCCCGCTCGGGGTCGCGATCGCCGTCCTGCCGGGCAGCGCCGCCGAATCCGTCGGCCTGCGCGACGGCGAGATCCTGACCGTGCTCAACGGCAAGCCGATGCGCGACTTCGACGCCGACCTGCGCCAGACCGTGATGACCCTGGGCCATGGCGGCGCCTTCACCTTCACCGTGCTCGGCCGCGACGGCAGCGAACGCCAGGTCTCCGGCACCCTCGGCGGCGAACCGATGGAGCCGCTGGCCTGCGACGGCGACATCCTGCTCGCCCGTACCACCATGCCGCTGATGCCCAACCGCAGCGACCTGCGGGTCTTCGCCATCGACGTGCGCACCGGCGCCGACCTGTGGTCGCACGTCCTGTCGCAGGACGAGGAGCGGCTGGCCCGGACCATGCCGCTGCTCGCCGCCGGCCTGGTCATCGCCGCGGACGGCGCCGATCTGGTGGCCTTCGCCCGCGATGGCCGCCCGGCGTGGCGCCTGACCGGCCGCTCCGATCTGCTGCAGAGTGCGGCGCAGCTCGGCCGGACGTTGTGGATGCCGGCCGCCGGCGGCGACGGGCTGCTGCTCGATCCGGCGACCGGGGCCGAACTGGCGATCATCCCGGCCGTCGCCACTGACACCCCGGCGGTGATCAGCGGCGACAGCCTCGCCGTCCGCCACACCGATGACCGGGTCGGGGTCTGGGATCTGGCGCGCGGCCGCCTGCGCTGCCGCACGGCCTCGCCCGCCAGACCCCTGGCCTTGCGTCAGGACGCCATCCTGGTGCTCGATGCGCGCGGCCGGCCACAGGTCTTCGACAGCAGCACCGGGGCATTGCGCCGCAACCTCTCGGACGCTCCGGCCGAGGCCTGGGCGGTTGGCGAGCGCATGGCCGTGCTCGCCCTGGCCGGGGCCGAGCGCCGCAGCCTGGTCGGCATCGCCCTCGATGGCCTGGTGGTGCGCTGGTCCCTGGACCTGCCGCCGGGCCTGGAGATCGAGTCGCTGGTCGTCGGGCCGTCCGGACCGCTGGTGCGACTGCGCGAAGGCACCCGGACCTGGGCCCTGCAGATCGATGAGGCCGGTGTCCCCGTCGCCGTCGGCGGCTGGCCAGCCGAGGCGGCCGGCGACGCCGTGCCCCTGGCGCGCGGTGCCTTGCTCGCCACCCCGGGCGAGGTGCGCATCCAGCTGCCTGGATTGCCGCCCGCTCCCGAGGGCCTGCGCTGCGCCGCGCTCGATGCCTCCCGGCCGCTGCGCGAGGCGGTGGCCGAGGCGCTGCCCAGAGTGGCCTGGAGCGCCACCTCCGGCCCAGCCCTCGCCCTGCTGCGGCATGGCGTGCAGCTGGTGATCGTGGTACGCAGCGACCGCCCTGAAACGACGCTGCGCCTGGTCGATCCGGCTGGCGCGGTAGCGGTGGATGCGGCCCGGGCGCTGATCGCCGGCGGTGCCACCAGGCTGACCATCCCGGGCGGCTGGACGCTAGGCGAGCGCTGGACCGTGCCGGGCAGCCCGGCCATCGCCGTCTCGACCTGGACCCCGCTGCCCTCGCGCGCGCCGGGCTCGCCGCTGGCCGTGCTGCTCGACGAGCGCGCCGGCGTGCCGTGGTGGCTGCTCGGCGGGTGGATCCGCGTGCTGGATCCGCCGTGATCGTCGGCCTCGGCATCGACACGGTGGGCGTCGCCCGGATGCGCCAGATCCTCGAACGGCACCGCACTCGCTTCCTGGAACGCTGGTTCGCTCCTGCCGAGGCGACCTACATAGCTGCGCACACCGACGGAGCCGAGCGCGCCGCCGTGCGTTGGGCGGCCAAGGAGGCGGCGGCCAAGGCGCTGGGTACCGGCTTCGCCAGCGGTATCGTGCCGTCGCAGATCAGCGTGCTGCCCGGCCCCGGCGGCGCCCCCTTGCTGCACCTGGCCGGCGCCGCACAGGCGCGCGCCGACGCCCTCGGCGCGACCCGCCTGCATGTCAGCCTGAGCCACGCCGATGGCGCCGCCGTGGCGGTGGTGATACTGGAGAGGGTATGAACATGCATTGCCCCTTCGAGTTCGGCGTTCGGCGTTCGGCGTCCGGCGTTCCGCATGAGCTAACAACATCCTCTGCTAGCGGGGCTCCGCCCCAGCCCGAGGCTGATTATGGGCGTCGCCCCGCTAGCTGGCTGTTGCTGCAGGGGCTGTGCCCCCGCACCCCCGGCAGGTCAAAGTCGCTGCCCTCAAGGACTCTAGCTTTGATAGTCACCCGCGAGGTGAACACGGTGAGCCCTATAGACGCGGTGGACTCAGAGCCGAACGCCGAACGCCGAACGCCGAACCGAGGCAATGGGAATGAATCCCGTCCTGCGCGCCCTCAAACCCTACCCGATGGCTGAGCTGCAACGGCGCAAGGCCGAGCTGGCCAAGGCCGGCATCCGCATCCACGACTTCGGCACCGGCGATCCGGTTGAACCGACCCCGGCCTTCATCCCCGAGGCGCTTCGCGCCGCCGTGCCGGTGATCAGCCAGTATCCCAGCGTCGCCGGCACCCCGGCCCTGCGCCAGGCCGCCGCCGCCTACCTGCAGCGCCGCTTCGGCGTCGCCGTCGATGCCGCCACCCAGGTGCTGCCCTCGGCCGGATCCAAGGAGGCGATCTTCCATCTTGGCCCCGCCTTCCTCGATCCGGCCTCGGGCAAGGACACGATCGTCTTCGGCGTGCCCGGCTACCCGGTCTATGAAAGCAGCGCACTGTTTGCTGGTGGCCGCGCCCATCCGGTCGTGCTGACCCGCGAGCATGGCTTCCGTCTTGAACTCGAACGCCTGCCCACCGAGCTGCTGGCGCGCACCGCGATCGCCTGGCTCAACTATCCGCACAACCCGACCGGGGCCTGCGTCGATACCGGCTATCTCGCAGGCCAGGTCGCCATCGCCCGCGCCCACGGCATCCTGCTGGCCAGCGACGAGTGCTACCAGGACCTGTGGTTTGATGGCTGCGCCCCGCCGCCCTCGATCCTGCAGGTCGCGACCACCGGCGTCCTCGCGTTCCACTCGTGCAGCAAGCGCAGCGGCATGACCGGCTACCGCAGCGGCTTCATCGCCGGCGATGCCAAGCTGATCGCCGAGTACCGCCGCTGGCGCGTGCACTTCGGTGTCGGATCACCCGAGTTCATCGAGCGCGCCGCCGCCGCCGCCTGGAGTGACGACGCGCACGCCGCCGAGCGCCGTGCCGTCTTCGCCGCCAAGTACGCCGTGCTGGCCGAAGGCTTGGCCGCGCTGGGCGTCACCATCCTGCCCTCACAGGCCGGCCTCTACATCTGGGCCCAGGTGCCGGGCGGTGGCGACGCCGACCGTTACGCCGCACGCTGCCTGGAACGCGGTATCGTCATCTCTCCCGGCGGTTTCTTCGGCGATGGCGGCACCGGCTGGTTCCGCCTCGCCCTGGTGCCCGGGGTGGACGCCTGCCGGGAAGCCCTCAGCATCTGGCCCCGTTAGGTCCAGCCTAGCTTCGAGCTTGGAGCTTTGAGCTTCGAGCTTCGAGCCCGCTGTCCGCCGGTGTACGGCTTTACATGGCAGGCTGAGCGCGAAAGTCCGTTATCACCATGAGCGTCAGGCCTTGAGTGCGAAACTCAAAGCTCAAAGCTCAAAGCTAAAAGCTCTCTCTATGTGCGGAATCGCCGGCTACATCGGACCGAAGAACGCCGCCCAGGTGCTGATCGTGGCCCTGGAACGCCTGAAATACCGCGGCTATGACTCGGCCGGCCTGGTGGTGAGCGAAGGCGGCAAGCTGCACCTACGCCGCGCCGCCGGCAAGCTCAAGGAGCTGGACGCCAAGCTCGCCGCGCAGCCGCTGAGCGGCCACTGCGGCATCGCCCACACGCGCTGGGCGACACACGGCCCCCCGGTCGAGCACAACAGCCATCCCCACCTGTCGGCCGACGGCCGCATCGCCGTCGTCCACAACGGCATCATCGAGAACCACGTCGCCCTGCGCCGCGAGCTGGAAGGCGAAGGCGTGGTATTCGCCTCGCAGACCGACACCGAGGTGGTGCCGCACCTGCTCGCCAAGTACTACGACGGCAAGGATCCGGTCGCCGCCCTGCGCACCGTGCTCGCCCGGCTGGAGGGCAGCTTTGCCCTGGGCGTCGTCTTCGCCGACCGCTCCGACCGCATCCTGGTGGCGCGTGAAGGCAGCCCGCTGCTCATCGGCCGCGGCCGCGAGCCCAAGGCGGCGCGCACGGATGACCGTCGTTCGACCGAAGGCGGCACGCCGTGGACCGAGCGCGAACTGCTGGTCGCCAGCGATATCCCGGCCCTGCTGCCGCACGCCAGCGAGTTCCTCACCCTGGAGGACGGCCAGATCGCCGACCTCGGTCCGCACGGCGTGCGCATCACCACCTTCGCCGGCGACAAGGTCGAAGCCCGCTTCCGCCCGATCGAAGTCACCGCCGAGGCGGTCAGCAAGGGCAGCTTCGACTCGTTCATGGCCAAGGAGATCGCCGAGCAGCCCAGCGTGCTGACCCGCCTGATCGACTCGCGCCTGCGCGGCGGGGTGCTGGTCGAGCCCGATCTCGGACTCGACCTCGCCAGCCTGCGCCACATCGTCTTCCTCGCCTGTGGTACCAGCTGGCACGCCGCCCTGCTCGGCAAGCGCTTTCTCGAAGCGCTGGCCCGCGTCCACGTCGAGGTCGATATCTCCAGCGAATACCGTTACCGCAATCCGGTGGCGGGCGGTGACACCCTGGTCGTCACCATCTCGCAGTCGGGCGAGACGGCCGATACGCTCGCCGGCCTGCGCCTGGCCAAGAGCAAGTTCCTGCCCGTGGTCGGCCTGGTCAACACCGTCACCTCGACGATCGCGCGCGAGGCCAACGGCGTCATGCCGCTGCTCGCCGGCCCCGAGATCGGCGTCGCCTCGACCAAGGCCTACACCGCCCAGGTGATGGCCCTCTACCTCTTCGCCGCCCAGGTGGCCAAGGCCAAGGGTCTGCTGCCACGCGACGCCGAAGAGGCCCTGGTCGCCGCAGCCCGCGCCCTGCCCGACCTCGCCGAGCGCACGCTGAAGCTGTGCGAACCGGCGGTCGAGGAGTGCGCCGACCTCTACAGCGCGGCGCAGGCGAGCGTGTTCCTGGGACGCGGCGGCGAGCATCCGACCGCCCTCGAAGGCGCGCTGAAGCTCAAAGAGATCGCCTACGTGCATGCCGTCGGCTACCCCGCTGGCGAGTTCAAGCACGGCCCGATCGCCCTGGTCACGAAGCACCTGCCGGTGGTGTGCATGTGCCCGCGCGACGCGATGTACGAGAAGATGCTGTCGAACATCCAGGAGGTGAAGGCGCGCGCCGGGCGCATCATCTCCGTGGGCGACGCCGCCGACCGCGACCTGCGCGACCTCTCCGACCATCTCCTGCCGGTGGGTCGCGCCGGTGACGAGCTGCTGCAGCCGATCCTCTCGATCCTGCCCCTGCAGCGCTACGCCTACCACGTCGCCCGCCGCCGCGACTGTGATGTCGATCAACCAAGGAACCTGGCCAAGAGCGTCACCGTCGAGTGACCGGGCGCCGAGCGGTGGTGGCGGCATATCATGGACGAAGTCCATGCCGCCACGATGGCGGAGCGCAGCGACGCCATCGAACCGCGACAAAGCCCGCGGGTAGGCCGGCAGGGCCGTAGGGGCGAAAGCCCCTGAGATGCCACGGTCGAATCAAGACGATTTTTCGTCCCATCGCCCGGCCCCCTTGACCCCTGCGCGCGGCAGCCATTCCTCCCTGCGGGCGAAGGGACCGTTGGCACGTAGTGACATCCAGGCATGTCGGTCCCTTCGCCCTCCGGTCAGCCTGGCTGCCGTGCTCGGCGTCAAGGGCGCTGCGCTCCGCCTGCGGCGGGGCCTCGCACGTGGCTGGTCGGGAGGAGTGCCTCCAGCAGGGGCTCAGCTAACCCTTGGCAGCGGCAGAAGCCGTGGAATCCTGAGTGCGCGGTCCACGCCCAGGGATGCGTTTGGGACTCTGATCCCGCACTTGCGCACTGGGCGTGGCCGCCTTTTTTCTGCGGGCGGCTTCTCGTCGTGAGATGGGTGCATTGAGCTTGGGGACCGGAACGGCCTGCGGCTCAGCGGGTGGTGTTTCAGAGCGGGCGGATTGCGCCTCGGTGGCCTTCTGCCTGCGGACGGTTTCGTAGCCCGGATCGAAGGGTCTGCCCGAGAGCAGGACGGCATGGGCGATGCGGAGCATTTTCGCCATGACGGCCACCAGGGCTTCCATGCGCGTCGAGCCGTTGGTGGTGATGAGACGCTGGTAGAATTCCTTGAGTACGGGGTTGTACACGACGGCCGTCATGGCGAGGGGGAAGAGCATGGCGCGGACGTGGGCGTTACCGCGATGGCTGATGCCGTGCTCAACCCGCTCATCACCGCTGGCTTCGGCAATGGGATCGAGACCAGCCCACGCGATGATAGCCTTGCTATGGGCAAAACGGGTCGGATCGCCGATCTCGCACGCCAGACAGGCGGCCGACCACGGTCCGATGCCGGGTATGCCATCCAGCAACTCGACTGACTTGGCCAGGGGCGACGTCGGGTCGGCCTTGATGAGCGTCTGCAACTCGGCTTGACCTTCGTCGATCTGCGCTTGGGTGGCCTGCATACGTCCCACCAGCAGGCGGATCGTCGCCGCCGTGGCGGCGTCGGTCATGCTGGCCACCGAGCGTTTGGCCTGGTCGATCAGTTCGATCGCGCGTTCCGCATCGATGTGCGGGATGGCATCGACGCTCGCTGGCTTGGCACGAGCCAGTTCAGCAGCGGTCGGATAGCGTGCCAGCAGGGCCAGGATCCAGACCGGGACGCCATGGCGGCAGAACCGCACGAGTTCAGGCTGGGCGGCAATCAGCAGCGTCTGCAACCGTTGGCTGGTGGCGGTCAATTCGCCCATCATGGCCCGAATGGTGCGGTAGAACGACAGCGGGCCGGATTCGGACTCCTGGGTGGGCGTACGGGTGCGGCAGCGCTCCAGCAGGAACTGGGCAATGTCGCTGGCCGCAGCCGCATCACCAGGTGCGCGATGCAGCTGCACTGCGCGGAAGGCGTGCACCGACGCGGCGTTCAGCCTGAATACACGCATGCGCTTCACCCAGCGTTTCTCGCGTCGGAAGAAGGCCAGCCAGTTGCGTTCCATGCCGCCGGTGGACTCGATGCCCACCAAGAACAGGGCCGTTGGAAAGCGCTCACGCAGGGCGTCGACCACCTGGCGCAACGCCACATGGTCATCCGGCGTGTCATCGAAAGCCCCGATGTGCAGCACGCTGCCGTGCTCGTTGCGGATCTCGACGTCGATCCGGCCTTTGCTGCTGTCGCAGCCGATGGCGATGATGGGACGGGACAAGGGGCCTCCTGGGTTCGGGTGGATGCCTCCGGAGCTCTTGCGTACGTGAGGTATCAGACCTGGCTGGTAGAATGCGGGGTCATGCCCCAAGGTGCCGACACGGACTTAAACCTCACTACAAGAGGCACGATCTCAGGGACGGGGTCAAAGCCCCAAGCAGTGAACGTGCTCTCCGGCAGCAGAAATCGCTTCTATCAGTTGGCCTTGGTCACCCAAGGCTGGCCGGTAGAGGCGACGGATTCACCCATACCAGCAGACATGCATCGGCATCCCGGTGTGCCGGTGCTGCCGGTGGTGGTCGTGGCACGCTCGCGCGGACGGGCGCTGCCCGACCGCCTCGTC
>JAIFND010000004.1 GCA_020047915.1 bacterium
CACCGGCAAGTTCGTCAGCATCTCCTACAATTACACCGGCCGCACCCCCACCGGCCTGGCCACGGCCACGGCCCTGGCTGCAGGCTCGCCCGTTACCTTCAGCCTGACCAACAACGCCACCCCGATCCCGACCGCCTACCAGTGGCGCAAGGGCGGCACGAACATCACCGGTGCGACCTCGGCCACCTACACCATCGCCTCGACCGTGGTCGGCGACGCTGCCAGCTACGACTGCATCGTCACCTACCCCAACAGCTATACCCCGACCCTGGCCAGCTCCCCGACCATGACCAGCAGCGCAGTGACGATCACGGTCAGCGCCACGGCCACCGCCCCGACGATCAGTACGCAGCCGGCCAACATCACGGTCAATGCCGGCGCCACTGCCTCGTTCACCGTCGCGGCCAGCGGCACCAGCCCCTTCACCTACCAGTGGCAGATCTCGACCAATGCCGGCGGCACCTGGGCCAACACCAGCACCGGCAGCGGCTCGACCAGCGCCACCTACACCACCGCGGCGACGGTCGGCGGCGACAGCGGCAACCGCTACCGCTGCACCGTCACCAACTCGGCCGGCAGCGCGACCAGCAACGGCTCGGCCACCCTCACCGTCAACACCGCCCCGACCTTCACCACCGCGCCGAGCAACAGCACGGTGACTGCGCCGGCCACCGCCACCTTCACCATCGCCGCCAGCGGCACGCCGACCCCGACCTACCAGTGGCAGGTTTCGACCAACAACGGCGGCACCTGGGCCAATGTCAGCACCGGCACCGGCGGCACCACCACCAGCTACACCACCGCCGCCACCGTCCTGGCGGATAGTGGCAAGCAGTTCCGCTGCGTCGCCACCAATAGCTTCAGCAGCACGAACGGCACGGCCGCGACCTTGACGGTCAACACCATCCCCGCCTTCACCACCCAACCGGTCGCCCAAAGCGCCCTGGTGGGAAACACCGCCATCTTCACCGTGGTCGCTAGCGGCTCGCCCACCCCGACCTACCAGTGGCAGACCAATGGCAGCGGCAGCTGGGCTAATGTCAGCACCGGCACCGGCAGCACCTCCGCCAGCTACACTACCGCCGCCCTTGCCCTGCTCGATAGCGGCACGCAGTTCCGCTGCGTCGCCAGCAATAGCGCCGGCAGCAGCACCAGCAATGCCGTCGCCGTGACGGTCAGCGCCGGCGCCACCGCCCCGGCCATCACCACCGACCCGGTGGCGGCCACCGTTACCGCCCCCGCGACCGCCACCTTCTCCGTCGCGGCCAGCGGTTCGCCTAGCCCGACCTTCCAGTGGCAAGTTTCGACCAACAGCGGTGGCACCTGGGCCAATGTCAGTACGGGCACCGGCGGCACCACCAGCAGCTACACCACCGCCGCCACTGTCCTCGGCAACAGCGGCAATCAGTACCGCTGCATCGCCACCAACAGCGCCGGCAGCGACACCAGCCTCGCCGCAACCCTAACGGTTAACACCGTGCCGGTCGTCACCACCCAGCCTGCCGGCAGCACGGTGACGGTACCGGCCACCGCCACCTTCACGGTTGTCGCCAGCGGCTCGCCAGCCCCGACCTACCAGTGGGAGTTCTCGACTGACAGTGGCGCCACCTGGGGCAGCGTCTCTAGCGGCACCGGCGGCACCACCGCCAGCTACACCACCGCTGCCACCGTGACCGGTGATAATGGCCGACTCTACCGCTGCGTCGCGACCAACAGCGCCGGCAGCGACCCCAGCTCGGCAGCGACCCTGACGGTGCAGGCGGCTGGCTCGGTCGGCGGTATCGCCTATGTCAGCCTGACACCGTCCTCGGCAGGTGGCAGCTACTCCCCGAAGCATGTGCTGGCGGTGTGGATCGAGGACAATGGCGGCACCTTCATCCGCACGATCGGCAACTACTCCGCCACCACCGCCAGCGGCGGCCGGCGCTACAACCTCGCGCAGTGGGAGGCGCAATCGGGCGGCAGCGACACCGAAGCGGTGATGGGCGCGACCCGCCTGGCCTTCAGTCCGGTGCGCAACCTCAGTTGGGACCTGAAGGCCGCCGGTTCCCCCACCGTCGTCGCTGATGGGAACTATCGTCTGTGGATCGAGATGGTGGACGAGGAAGGCGTGTCGGCCGGCACCTCCAGCGTCCCCGGCGCCAGCCGCACCAGCGTGCCCTTCACCATCAGCGGCGGTGCGGTCACCGCGGTAGGCCCGGTCAGTCAAGATGGCTTCAGCAGCATCTCGATCTCGTCGATCGCGCAGGCTGTGCCGGTCGCGGCAACCTCGGCCGGCGCCGTCGCGCCGACCACCGGCTGCGGCACCGGCGGCGTGTACGGCCTGCTGCTCGGCCTGCTTGCCCTGGGGGCCGGCCTGCGTCGTCGCCGGACCTTCTGACCATGCGCGCCGCCGTGGCCGGCCTCGGCCTGGCCGCGGCCGGCACCCCGATGATCCAGGCCATCGCCGCAGCAGGCGTCGCGGCAGCGGTGCAGGGCGCGGCTGTGGCGCCGTGGTGCGTCGCGCTGGCCACGGCCGCCACGCTGCGCGCGCTGGTGGCCTGGCGCTGCAGTCTGCTGGTGCAAGGCCAGATCAGCGCAAGCGGCCTGAGCCTGGCTGAATCCAGGTTGCTGCAGTCAGGGCGCAGACCGCCAGCAATGGGCGAACTCGCAGCCTCTGGTCGGCAGCGTCTGCAGATGCTGCGCTTGGGCAGCGACATCGCCGGCCTCGCACTCGGTGCCCTGCTGGTGTGCCTGTGGGCGCATCCGCTGCTGGCCGTGACCTGGGGCGGTGCCTGCCTGGCGGCCGCCGCGACCTGCCGTCCACGCCCGCTCAGCCGGCGCGGCAGCAGACGGGACGAGCAACGCCGGGATATGGATCTCCGAACCCTGATCGCACGCCACACCGATCTGCGCATGCTCGGACTGCTGCGCCATCTGCGTCGCCGGATCGGCGGCCAACCCGAGACAGTGAAACCATCGGGAGTCGGCTGGTTGCCGCTGATCTCCGGCTGCGGCCAGGCCGCAGTTGCCGTAGGAGCCGCTTGCATGGTCGCCGGAGGATGGATCGAGCTCGCCGTCGCCATCGCCGCCATCATCGCCACCACCACCGCGGCAGCGCGTTGCGATGGCGCCGCCGGGTGGCTGGCGGCCTGGGAGGAGACCCTGCTTGCCGGTCGAAGCCTCGGACGGCCGGCGGCACTGCTCGCCAGCACCCAGGTGCCGACCTCGGGCCGCGGCGCCGCCCTGAGCCTCGGCCTGCCCGGACGCGATCCGCTGCTGCTGCAGGCGGGCGCCAGCGTCGCCATCGTCGGACCGCCCGGCGCCCTGGCTGGCGTCGCCGCAACCCTGGCCGGGCACGGCGGCGCCGTCGCCCTGGCCTGCGATGGCCGCAGCCTCACGCCAGGCGATACCGACGCCTGGCACGCGCGGGTCGCCACCGTCGGCCACCGCGATGCGCTGCTTGGCCCGACCCTGCGCGACGACCTCGATGGCGATGGCCGGCATGGCTCGTTCGCGATGGTCGCGTGGCTGCACGCGTGCGGGGCAGGGTCCTTGGCCACCCGGCTGGAGCAGCCTTCAGGCGGCTTGTGGTCGGGCGGTGAGCGCCGGCGGATCTGCCTGGCCCGCGCCCTCGCTGCCCGGCCCGGCCTGCTGGTGCTGGAGGATCCCAGCGCTCCGCTTGATCCCGTCGCTGCCGCCGCCCTGCTGCGGGTGCTGTCGCATCCCCGCCGCCGCTGCACCATCGTCGTGCTGGGCTGCGATGCCGCGGTGGCTGCCGCTTGCCAGCGCGTGGTGGTGCTGGCCGATCAACCCGACGAGGGGACAGCCGCGGAGATCCTGGCCCGGCCGCAGCACCACCGCTGGCTGCGCGAGGAGGCAGCATGAGCCGCCTTGCCGCCTGGTGGCGCCTCTCGGCCCTGGCCGGGCACGGCCAGCTGCGTGGCGTCCTGTGGGATGCCTTGGCCGCAGTCGCCATCCTCGCCCGCGCCATCCTCGCCGGGGTCCTGCTCGATGCCGCGCTGCGCGGCTCGATGGCCGGCCTCCTGTGGAGCGGCGGCGCGCTGACCCTGACCTGGCTGCTGCGTGCCGGCTGCGGTGCGGCCCGTGAACGCGCGGTCGCCAGCGCCACGCAGCGCCTGCTGACCGTATTGTACCGGCGCATGGCAGCAGCGGCCCTCGATCTGTCGAGCGAGGCGCGCAACGCCGCCGAGGACGGGCTGCGCCTGCCTGGCGAGCTGGCCCTGGCCGGCCTGCGCGCCCTGCTCGGAGCAGCGCTGCTTACGGCCCTGCATCCCGGCTTCCTCATCGCGCTGCTGCCCGCCCTCGGCGTCGGCGTGGTGATCGCCCGCGCCGCCCGGCAGCGCGCCCTGCCCGCCACCCAGGCGGCCCGCAGCGCCTTTGCCGAACTGGCCGGACGCTGCGCCGCACTGCCTGCCGCGACCCAGGCCCTGGAACTGCCGGCCGTCCGACGACGCTGGCAGACGGGACTGCGCGACCTCGCCACGCAGTGGCAGCACCACGAGCACGCCGCCGGCGATGCCAGCGCCTGGTGGGGCCCGCTCGCCAGCCTGGTCCTGGCCCTGACCGTGGCCGCGACGATCGCGATCGGCGCTGGCGTGGTCGGTCCCGATGGGCTGAGCGCGGGTGATCTGACCAGCGCGGTATTCCTGGTCATTCTCGCCCTTGGCCCGGCCATCGAGCTGGCCCAGCTCGGCCAGCGCTGGGTCGCCGCCGCGGTAGCGATGGATCGCCTGGCCCCCCTGCTGTCACGTCCGACCGCACCGGCACGCCGGTTCCCTTCTTATCCGCAGGCTCCGCTCTGTGCCGAGGACATCAGCATCGGCTGGGAGGGTGGCCGGCCGCTGCTCAGCAGCTGGTCCTGCGCCCTGGCCAGCGGCGACCGCCTGCTGGTGCACGGCCCCTCCGGCTGCGGCAAATCGACCCTGCTGCGCAGCCTGGCCGGCGAACAGGCGGTTCTGGGCGGGACGCTGCGGCGCGGTCGCACCGTGCTGGTGCGCCAGGACGCGGTGCCGCTGCCCGGGCCTGTACTGGCCACCCTGCGCCGGGTTGCAGCCGCACATGGCGCCGCCTGCTCGGCCACGGACATCCGCAGTTTCGCCGAGCGCCTCGGACTGGCGGTTCCGCTCGCCGCCCTCCCCGCCGGCTGGGACACCGTCTGCGAGCCTGGCGTCGCACTGCCGCCCGGCTGCGACCAGGCGCTCTGCCTGCTTGCCGCGGCCCTGGCGCGGCCCGACCTGCTGCTGCTCGACGAAGCGACAGCCATGTTCGACCAGGCCACCGCCGCCACCATCGTCGCCGGCCTGGCCACGCTGCCCGGAGCCATCATCGCCAGCGCGCATCGTGGCGGCGCCTACACCGGTTGGCCGCGTCTTGATCTGGCTCAGCCCATCGCCCGGATCGAGCTGCCGACCAGCGCCTGCATCGCGACGATGCTGGTGCCCATGAAGGCGACGATGGCCGGCATGCCGGCGTAAAGCACGAGCAGCGCGACGAGGATCTTCACCGCGAAGCTCATGAACAGGATGTTGATCTGCGGCACCGCCTTGGCGAGCACGCCTTCGGCCACGGTGATGAGCATGATCACCGCCAGCACCGGGAAGCTGACCGCCGAGGCGATGGCCATGCATTGGCCGGTGCCGGCCGCCGCGAGATGGAGGAGTTGCGGCTGCATGCTCCACGAACCGATCGGCACCGCCTCGAAGCTGCGCGCCACCGAGGCGAGCAGGTGCAGATGCGCGTCGGCGCCGAGGAACACCATGACCATGCCGATGAGCAGCATGTCGCCGATCGGCCCCTCGCCGACGCCCGACTCGGGATCGAAGTTCTCGGCCGCGGTGAAGCCGGCGTAACGGTTGATCAGTTCGCCACCGGCGCGCACGCCCTCGAAGATGCAGGTGCAGGCGAAGCCGATCACCGCCCCGGTCGCCAGTTCCTGCGCCAGCATGAGCAGGAAGCGGCCGTCAGCCGGAATCGTCTGCGGGTGCAGGGCGAGGACGCCGGGCAGCAGCAGCACGCTGATCGCCAAGGTCATCAGAGATTTGACGCGCGGCGGAACGAAGGGGCCGCCCAGCAGCGGCGCGGTGAAGAACAGCGCACCGACGCGCGCCATCACCAGCACCAGGGCCGGGGTGTAGGACCACAGCTGGGTCAGCTGCGCCCCGATATCCATCCTAGAGCGCTCCCCACTTCGGCAGGTTGCCGAGCATCTCGGCCGAATAGCTGATGAGCATGCGCAGCATCCAGCCGCCGAGCAGCGCCAGCACCAGGGCCAGCGCGACGATCTTGGGCACGAAGGTCAGGGTCTGCTCCTGGATCGAAGTCACGGCCTGGAGCAGGCCGATGACCAGACCGACAACCAGCGCCGTCAGCAGCACCGGCCCGGCGAGCAACAGGCTTATCCACAGCATCTGCCGTAGCAGATCGACGATGGTGTCGTTAAGCATGCATTGCCTCGGCTGGAGGCTGGAGGCTGGAAGCTGGAGGATCGAAGCGGGGGGCGGGAGTTGCCCTGGTGAAACCACGGATCAGTGGATGCCGTCGCAGCCTCCAGCATCCAGCCTCCAGCATCCAGCCCGGATCCCTACGCATACGACGCCGCCAATCCCTGCACAATCAGCACCCAGCCATCGACCAGGACGAACAGTAGGATCTTGAAGGGCAGCGACACCACCACCGGCGGCAGCATCATCATACCGAGGCTCATGAGGATGGCCGAGATGACCAGATCGATGACCAGGAAGGGTAGGAAGATGACGAAGCCCATCTGGAAGGCGGTCTTCAGCTCGGAGGTGATGAAGGCCGGGACCAGGGTGAGAAAGCTGACGTCGGCCGCACTCTTGGGACGTTCCTCCTTGGCCAGGCGGATGAACAGCGCGAGGTCGGTCTTGCGCGTGTGCTTGAGCATGAAGTCCTTCACCGCCTGCTTGGCCTTCTCCAGCGCCTGCCCCTGGGTGATCTCCTGCTTCTGCAGCGGCGTCCACGCCTCGGCTTCGATGCGCTTGATGGTCGGCTGCATGATGAACAGCGAGAGGAACAGGGCGAGGCCGACCATCACCTGGTTGGGCGGCAGAGTCTGGGTGCCGAGCGCGCGGCGCACGAAGCCGAGCACGATGATGACGCGCGTGAAGCAGGTCACCATCATGATGAAGGCCGGGGCCACCGCGAGCACCGTGATGAGCAGCAGCAGCGTCACCGCCGAGCTGAGCCCATCCCCGCCGGTCGGCGCGTCGAGGGTCAGCTTCAGCGCATTGGGCGACGGGATGATCGGGGCGACCGCACCGGGCGGCTCGACCGCGGCGGGCGCGGCCGGGGCGGCGCCCTGGGTCGTGCCCGTGACGCCGGACACCGGCAGGGCCGGATCGCCGACCAGGCCGCCGCCAGGCGGGGCGACGATGGTCGGCGCCTCGCCACCCGGCAGGGCGATGACCAGCAGCAGCAGGGCTGCGAGGATCCGCATAACGACTGAATGCGCCGTTCGGCGTTCGGCGTTCGACGTTCGGCGTTGTTGTTCACGACGATTGATCGCGGCTACATCGCCCCCGAACTGCGTCGCCCCGGAACGCCTGTGACGATACTGCGCCCCCATGCGGAACGCCGAACGCCGAACGCCGAACGCCGAACACAGGATGCTCACGGCGTCGCCTCCGGCGGACGGGCGAGCAGGCGGCCGAGCTCGCCGGCAAAGGCCGAGGGCGGCGGCGGGGCCGGAGCACCTTCGGGCGGGGCAGCCAGGGTGGCGATGTGGCTCAGCTCCTTCTCGCCCAGGCCGACCACCAGCCACTGGCCACCGAGACGCACCAGCGCCAACTGACGGCGCGGGGCGAGTTGGATGGTCTCGATCAGTTCCAGGTTGCGGCCCTTGCCACCGAGCAGGCGCCGGGCATTGAGGCGCTTCGCGGCATAGCCCAGCCCGACCGCCAGGGCGACGACCAGGACCAGCCCCAGACCCAGCCCGGCGACCGTCCCCCAGCCCGGGGTCTCCGCGGCCACGCTCGGCGTCGCGGCTGGCTGGGCGGCAGCCCATTCCTTGTCGCTGAACACGGCGCTTTCCCCGCCCATCAGACCAGCGAACAGGCACAACAGCAGCAGCAGGCGCATGTGGCATCCTCCGACGCCGGCTGTCGCGAGCTGCGACAGGACCGGCGCCCCTGACCATGCGGGTGCATACCGCGTGCCATCTACCCCCCTCTAGCCCATTGGCACGCCATGTGATAGAAGTCCGCCCTAGCATGGAGCAGCGCATCCTCGTCACCCAGGCCGCCGCCGGCATGGTCATCGCCCGGCCGGTGCAGCTGCCCGACCGCATGGTGCTGGTCGGCGAAGGTGCGGTGTTGACCGATGTGATGATCGGCCAGTTGATGACGCGCGGCATCAAACGCATCGTGGTGCAGGGCCAGCCGATCGCGAATCTGTCCAAAACCGGGTGGGAGACGCGGGTCCGCAAGCTTGATGAGCGCTTCGTGCGCGTCCGCCACCTGCCCTTCATGGCCGCCCTGCGCGATGTGGCTGCCCGCGTCATGGCCAAGCGGAACTGACATGCCGCACAGCGCCGCCGCCATCGCCGCCCGCATCCTCACTGCCGGCCTGCCGACCTTCGCGCGCACCATCGCCAAGCTCGAGCATCTGGTGGTCGAGGCCGAGGCCCCGGCCCACGTCGTCGCCGCGGTCATCGCCACCGATCCCACCCTCACCGCCCTGACCCTCGGTCAGGCCCACGCCGCCGGCCACGCCAGCACCAACCTCAACGAGGCGGTGCGGCGCATCGGCCAGGGCGTCGTGCTGGCCACCGCGCGCTCGGCCATCCCAGTCGCCGCCGCCCAACGTGGCATGCTCGCGGCCTGCTGGGGCCAGGCCAACGCCGTCGCCACCCTGATCCCGATCCTGGTCGAGCACCGCCGCAGCCAGTTGAAGGGCGGCTGGGACGCCGAGACCCTGCATCTGGTCGGCCTGGTCCATGACCTCGGCCATGTCCTGGCGTTCAGCTCGTTCACCGAGGAATACGTGCGCGCCGCGCTGCGGTTGAAAAAGGGCGAGGATGGCTTCGAGCGGGTGGTCGGCGAGGAGATCGGCGCCACCCCGGCCCAGCTCGCCGGACTCGCCGCGCGTGGCTGGCAGCTGCCGCCCGTGCTCGCGGCCCCGATGGAGCACTGGCGCCGGCCCAACCTCGCCCCGGCCGACCAGATCGAGCTCGCCGCCGTCGTCCACGTCGCGCACATCCTCGCCCACGCCGCCGGCTTCGACGCCGGGGCCGACCGCTGGGTGATGCCGATGGACGACTGGGCGATCTCCTTCCTCAACCTGCGCACCTCGGACTGCGAATCGACGCTCGACCGCATGTTCGAGTCGATGGACGAGCTGGAGCTGTTCGAAGGGGCGCTGGGGGGATAGCGGGCATAGCTTAGAGCTTAGAGCTTAGAGCTTAGAGCTTAGAGCTTGGAGCCCGCAGACCTCCGCGCGGTGTTCGGGGTGAGGACTCAAGGCACAGAGCTTAGAGCTTTGAGCTTAGAGCTTGGGGTGTTCGGGGTGAGGACTCAAGGCACAGAGCTTAGAGCTTTGAGCTTAGAGCTTGGAGCCCGCAGACCTCCGCGCGGTGTTCGGGGTGCGGACTCAAGGCACAGAGCTTAGAGCTTAGAGCTTGGAGCCCGCAGACCTCCGCGCGGTGTTCGGGGTGCGGACTCAAGGCACAGAGCTTAGGGCTTTGAGCCCGCAGACCTCCGCGCGATTCGGAATGCGGGCTCCAAGCTCTAAGCTCAAAGCTCCAAGATGCGAGCCGCTTCAGCGGCTCGCATGTTGCCCGGCCGGCGATCTCCCTAACCTCCGCGCCCTCCAAGAGGTACGCCATGCCCCTGTCCGACGCTCCCAAGGTCCATCCGCCCGAGGTGATGAAGAAGTTGGTCTCGCTGTGCAAGAACCGCGGCTTCGTCTTCCAGTCCTCCGAGATCTACGGTGGTCTCAAGAGCGCCTATGACTACGGCCCGCTCGGCGCCGAGCTGAAGCGCAACCTGATGGGCGAGTGGTGGCGCGACATGGTGACGACGCGTGAAAACGTGGTCGGCATCGACGCCTCGATCATCATGCACCCGAACGTGTGGCGCGCTTCCGGCCACGCCGCAGGCTTCGCCGATCCGCTGGTCGATTGCAAGGTGTCGAAGGAACGCTTCCGCGCCGACAAGGCGCCGCGCCCGGCGCCCGGCGACCCCCTGCCCATCACCTGCGCCGACAAGGGCGTGGCCAAGGACTGGTGTGATCGCATCGCCAAGGACTTCGGCGTCGAGCTGGAGCGCGACGGCAACGTGCTCAACGGCCTGAAGTGCCTCTCGCCCACCGAGTTCGGCTTCTTCCCCAAGGGCGCCACCGCACCGACCAAGACCTGGCCCTTCCGCGGCTACGTCGGCCCGACCTTCGGCTGCCCGTTCCTGACCGACGAGAAGCAGTTCAACCTGATGTTCCGCACCAGCCTGGGGCCGGTCGATCAGATGGGCGACATCGCCAAGGTGGTCGGCGAGATCACCGCCGCACCCGACATCGTCGCCGCAGTGCGCAGCCAGTTCGGCAAGGCCTGCGACGAAGGCCCGCTCGCCAAGGCGATCGAGTCCGGCGACCGCACGCGCATCATCCGCGCCGTGATGGAGCAGCTTTCCAGCGCCTCGCTGGCCTACCTGCGCCCGGAGACGGCGCAGGCGATGTTCGTGCAGTTCAAGAACGTGATGGATTCGGCCGGCCTCAAGCCTCCCTTCGGCATCGCGCAGATGGGCAAGAGCTTCCGCAACGAGGTGACGGTCGAACACTTCATCTTCCGCAGCTGCGAGTTCGAGCAGATGGAGATGGAGTTCTTCTGCGAGCCCGGCACCCAGAAGGAGTGGATGGCGTTCTGGAAGGAGGCGCGCATGGCGTGGTGGACGCGCTTCGCCAACTACCCCAGCGACTTCAAGTTCCGTCAGCACGCCAAGGACGAGATGGCGTTCTACGCCGACGACTGCTACGATGTCGAGTACAAGTACCCGTGGGGCTGGGGCGAACTGGAAGGCATCGCCAGCCGCACCGATTACGACCTCTCGCAGCACGAGAAGCACAGCGGCGTCACGCTGCAGTACGTCGATCAGGAGAAGGCCGGCCCGGACGGCAAGAAGCCGTGGAAGTACAAGCCGTTCGTCATCGAGCCCGCCGCCGGCGCGACCCGCGCGCTGCTCTGCTTCCTGCTCGATGCCTACCACGAGGAGGAGCGCACCACCGCGACTGGCGAGAAGGAGACGCGCACCGTGCTGAAGCTGCACCCGCGCCTCGCCCCGATCAAGTGCGCCGTGCTGCCGCTGGTCAAGAAGGACGGCCTGCCCGAGAAGGCGCGCGAGATCATCGCTGCGCTGCTCAAGGCCGGGGTCAACGCCAAGTACGACGAGAAGGCCTCGATCGGCAAGCGCTACGCCAAGCACGACGAGATCGGCACGCCGTGGTGCATCACGGTGGACGGCGACACCCTCGCCAACGGCACCGTCACCCTGCGCGACCGCGACACCACCGAGCAGGTCAAGCTGCCCATCGCCGAGGTCGTCGCGCAGATCAAGGCGCGACTGGAAGCGTAAACGTCCCACCCGGGGCCCCGCCGCGGATGCGGTGGGGCGGCCACCGAGCTGCGGTGGACGGATACAATGGGCGGAGCCCATCCGTCCACGGTTGTGGAGCGACAGCGACACAACCGAGCTGCGACAACGGTCGGGGGCGAAGCGGGTCGAGCGCAGCGAGAGCAGGCCCCAGTGGGGCCTGCGGCCCGATGAGCCGCAACGCGTCAGCGTCGCGCCGGATGGCCCGTAGGGCCGCGGGGCGCAAGCCCTGAGAAGAAAGCCGCGCAGATCAAGGCCAGTAAGCCCGGGCCCCTGGGACCGCGCGCCCAGGGCAGTAGCGTTCTCTGCTTCTCCGGGACAACCTATCTCAGACCGCGCCCTTGGCCTTGAGGTGCGGTGCGTACTTCTTGTCGCTGCCCATGATGTGGGTCATCAGCCAGGTGCGCAGGAAGTTCATCAGTTCGGCGTTCACCGTGGCCTGGCCGGCTGCGAACTTCTTGCCGAAGTCGCCGACCTGCGCCTTCAGCTTCTCGTGCTCGACGATGTGCGCCGCGCTGTCGGGATAGCCGGTCTTGGCGAAGTACTGCTCTTCGTGCGCGAAGTGCTTGACCGTGTAGCTGACCAGCTCGCCCAACACCTTGCCGGTCGCCTCCTTCCCGCGGTTCTGGGTCATCGCGTCGTAGAGTTCGTTGACGTACTGCACCAGTTGCTGGTGCTGCGCGTCGATCGAGGCGATCCCGGTCGCCAGGCTGCTGTTCCAAGCCATGATGGGCATGTCATCCTCCTTGGGCCGCTGTGGCACCGTTGGGTTCGGTCGTTTGGGCGGCACCGGCCTGGGTGTCCAGGGCCTGGATCCGCGTAGTGAGATCGGTCAGCGTCGTCGCGTCGCGCACCATAGCGTCGGACTGCGTGGACAGCTGCTGGATCAATGCCGTTGACTTTGCGGCCTGATACACCGGCATGACCTCACGCGGCATCCCGCATTTCACCGCCCTTTGCCTTCCGTTCGAAGCGCCATCTGCCGTACTGGGATTTGCAGATGCGAGGATACGAGCGCGGTCGGCAGACGACGGCCCGGCATCTGTCCAAGGCGGCCAGTGCCCGCGCGAAGTTCCGGAGCAGTTGGCGCGGGACTCGCGTCCGCAGTG
>JAIFND010000216.1 GCA_020047915.1 bacterium
ACCCTGCCCGACCAGGTGTGGGGAACCCCGATCTCGTTCCTCGGTGGCTGGGTGCTGTCGTTCAATCCGCTGCCGATCATCTACATCGGTGTGTCGGCGTGGATGAGCTTCAACCAGACGCCGCCTGCCAATTCCGACCCGCAACAGGAGATGATGTACAAGATGATGCGCTGGATGCCGGTCATCTTCGGCGTCATCTTCTACAACATGCCCAGCGGCCTGGTCCTCTACTTCACCGTCCAGGCGGTGATCTCGACCCTCGAGCTGAAGTACATCAAGAAGAAGCTCGGGATGGGATGAGGGAGCTAAAAGCTTAGAGCTTAGAGCTTAGAGCTGTGAGCCCGCAGGGCGCCTGAGGCGCCAGTTGTTCTTGCGCGAGTCCTTAGAGCTTTGAGCCCGTGGGGTCAACCCAGCCTGAACAACGCGCGGGCGTTGCGGTTGGCCCAGGCCATCACATCGTCGGGGCGCTCGCCGCGCAGTTCGGCCACGAAGGCTGCGGTGAGCGCGGCGAAGGCGGGCTCGCAGCGCTTGCCGCGCTGCGGCACGGGCGCCAGATAGGGGGCGTCGGTCTCGATCAGCAGGTGATCAGCAGGCACCTGTGCCACGGCTGCCCGCAGCGCATCATTGCCCTTGAAGGTGATCATGCCGTTCACCGCGACCAGGAAGCCGGCGGTCAGCCAGGCGCGGGCCTGGACCGTATCGCCATCAAAGCTGTGGATAACGCCGCGGACGCCGGGATGGGCGCGGACGATGTCGAGAGCCACAGCGTGGGCATCCCCACCGCGCGGTCCGCTGCGCGCATGGACGATCAGCGGCAGATCGAGTTCGATGGCCAGGCTGATCTGCGCCGCGAAGCGTTCACGCTGCACGGGCGCTGGATCGACGTCGTGGTGATGCTCGATACCGCACTCGCCCAGTGCCACGAAGCCGCCGTTGGTCAGCAGCTGACGCAGTCCGACGAGATGCTCGGGGAAGGAATCGCCGCTCTCGAAGGCCGAGAACGGGTCCAGCCCGGCTGACGCCCACACCATGCCTGGATAGGCCAGCGCCAGGTCGCGTGCCGCGGCTGCATCGGTCAGACCGGTGCCGATGGTCAGGCAGCCGGTGATGCCAGCGGCGGCCATGCGTTCCAACGCCAACGCGCGGTCCGTATCGAACCGCGCGTTGGTGAGATGGCAGTGGCTGTCAAACATGCTTGCGGGCTCAAAGCTGGAAGCTCAAAGCTCGAAGCTGGCCGAAGGCTTACTTCTTGGCCGGGGCGGCGGCCTTGGCGTCGGGCTTGGCGCCAGCCTTGGCATCGGCGGCCGGGGCGGCCTTGCCGTCGGCGGTCTTGGCGGCGTCGGCGGCCGGGGCGGCAGCGCCTTCGGCACCAGCGACGGCTTCGTCGGCCTTCTTCATCCAGCGCGGGACGACGATCGAGAGGACGGTGAGGTCGCCACGGGTGACCAGCTTGCAGCCCTTGGGCATGGCCAGCTGCTTGGCGTACACCGACTCCATGACCTGGACGTTCGACAGGTCGAGTTCGATGGCGTCCGGGATGGCGCTGGCCGGGCAGCGGACCTTCACCGAGCGCAGGCGCAGTTCGACGATGCCGCCCGACTTGATGCCGGGGCACTCGTCGGCCTTCGGGGCGACGGCGACATCGACCACGATCTCGGACTTGGCATCGACCTCCTGGAGGTCGATGTGCTGGATGTAGTCCTGCAGGCAGTGGACGGCGATCTCACCCTTGAGGGTGGTGATCTCGTCCTTGCCGAGCTTGACCTTGCACAGGTGGACGACGTTCTTGGCGAGGTGCTTGGCCTGCTCGCTGGCGATCGTCGCGTGGCGGCTGGGGGCGCCGCGCTTGCTGATCGTGACCGGCACGAGGCCGGCGGCGCGCTGCTTCTTGGCGGCGACGGTGCCGATGGCGGTACGGGTTTCGGCTTCGTAGGTGTGCATGGCGCTCATGGTGCTTATGCCTTCTTCGCGTCGGAGAACAGGGCGCTGACCGACTGGTTGGTGTGGATGCGTTTCATCGCCTCGCCGAGCAGGTTCGCGACCGTGAGGACGCGGATCGGGAGGTCGGCGAAACGCCGTTTGAGAGGAATGGTGTCGGTGATGACCATCTCGTCGAGTTTGACCTCGGAGAGGCGGTCGAAGGCGTCGCCGCACAGGACGCCGTGCGTGGTCACCGGGATCACGCGGATGGCGCCGAACTGGCGGGCCGTCTTGATCGCGTTGGTCATCGATCCGGCGGTGGTCACCATGTCATCGCAGATGATGCACGGCCGGGGGCCGATCTCGCCGATGACGTTGGCGACCTCGGTGGCGGTGTCGGAGAGGCGGCGCTTGTGGATGATCGCGAGGCGAGCCCCGACCGCCTTGGCGATCTTCTCGGCCAGCTTGATCGAGCCGGTGTCGGGACTGGCCACGACCGGGTCGTTGAGCTTGAGCGAGCGCAGGTAGTCGATCAGCACCGGGCGGGCACTGAGGTGGTCCACCGGGATGTCGAAGAAGCCCTGCAGCTGCTCGGCGTGCAGATCGACGGTGAGGACGCGGTCGATGCCGGCGGTGGTGATCAGGTTCGCCACCAGCTTGGCGGTGATCGGGACGCGGCCCTCGTGCTTGCGGTCCTGGCGGGCGTAGCCGAAGTAGGGGATCACCGCGGTGATGCGCTTGGCGCTGGCCCGCCGCATGCAGTCGGCGATGACCAGCAGTTCCATCAGAAAATCATTGCTGGTGGTCGGCTGGACGATGAAGACGTCGGCGCCGCGCACGTCCTCCATGATCT
This sequence comes from bacterium, assembly GCA_020047915.1. Lineage (GTDB taxonomy): Bacteria > Planctomycetota > UBA11346 > UBA11346 > UBA11346 > UBA11346. Next base: position 2,774 of record JAIFND010000216.1, read on the forward strand.
GGCACTTGACCTCGCCATCCGGGAAGCGTCCGACCATGAGTTCCCCCAGCTTGCAGCCGACGGCCGCTGCGATCGCTTCCGCCAAGGGGCGGTTTGCGTTGCCGCTGAAGATGCGCATGGGGGTTCCCTGGAAGGGCGGGGAACATAGAGGGGGAAGTCGGTTGGGCAAGGGGCTTTAGGGTGTTGAAAGGCGGAAGGCGGAAGGAGGAAGGCGGAAGAGTCGCTGGGGGCTGCGGTTGGATGCCCTGCGACGGAACACCACAATCGCCTGATCGGTGGCATGGCCTCGATATGCGCAACCCGCGCCCGTCGGCGCCACCTGGCATTCCTTCCGCCTTCCGCCTTCCGCCTTCCGCCTTCACCCATTGTATCTATAGCCATCGCTCTATCATGATACAACGATGCGACTCGACGATCTCTTCCGCCGGCAGGCCCGCACGCTCAGTTTCGAGTTCTTCCCACCCAAGAACGACCGGACCTGGTACACCCTCGAAGACGCCATTGATCAGTTGGCGCCGCTCGGAGCCGATTTCGTCTCGGTGACCTATGGCGCCGGGGGCAGCACCCGGGCCAAGACGCGCGAGGTGGTCGAGCATATCCATGCCAAGACCGGGGTGAGCGCGATGGCCCACCTGACCTGCGTCAATGCGACGCGGGGTGAACTGCAGACCCTGCTCGACGAATATGCCGGGGCCGGAATCGAGAACCTGCTCGCGCTGCGCGGCGACCCGCCCAAGGGGCAGGAGCGTTTCACTCCGACCGATGGCGGCTGCGCGCATGCCGTCGATCTGATCGACCTGATCCGCGATCGCGGCGGCTTCGCCAGTCTGTGCGCCGCCTTTCCCGAACGTCACCCGGATGCCGCCAGCCGCGAGGCTGACTGGGCGCATCTCGCCCAGAAGCTGCGGCGCGGGGCGAGCGGGGCGATCACGCAATGCTTCTTTGATCCCAATGCCTACGTTGAGATGCTGGCCCATCTCACCCGCTTGACCGGCTCGCATCCACGCATCATCCCGGGCATCCTGCCGATCACCGACTACCACGCCCTGGTGCGTTTCTGCGAGCGCTGCGGTGCCAGCGTGCCGCAATCCGTGCATGCCGCCCTCGCCCCGTTGGCCGATGACAAGGTGGCGGTGCGCAAGGCGGGCATGGCTTGGACGGTCGCTTTTTGCCGGGAATTGCTTGAGGCCGGTGCGCCGGGACTGCATATCTACGCGCTCAACCGTTCGACGGCGGCGGCAGAGATCGTGACAGCGCTCCGTCTGTCGGGTCATCTGGACTGAGATTGCACCCGGGCAGCGCGGCCCATCCTGCCGCCCTCCTATGAGCATCGAAGAGACCGTTCTGCGTCCGGCGTTCGACGTTCGACGTCAGGCATGCGATGGTCCGGTACTCATGGGGACTGCACACGATTCGGTCCTGCACGCTGCGGAACGCCGAACGCCGAACGTCGAACGTCGAACGCATGGGAGCAATGCAGCATGAGCCAGATCGATCTCGAGCCCGTCAAGGGCACGCGCGACTTCTACCCCGATGACATGCGCTTCCGCACCTGGCTGTTCGGCCACATGCGCGACATCGCCAGGTCGATGGGCTACGAGGAGTACGACGCCTGCGTGCTCGAGCACGCCGACCTCTACATCCGTAAGGCGGGCGACGAGATCACGCGCCAGTTGTACGACTTCACCGACAAGGGTGATCGCCACCTGTCGCTGCGTCCCGAACTGACCCCGTCGCTGGCGCGCATGGTCATGGCCAAGGGCGCGGCCCTCGCCCTGCCGGTGCGCTGGTTCGCCATCCCGCAGTGCTTCCGCTACGAGGAGACGCAGCGCGGGCGCAAGCGCGAGCACTTCCAGTGGAACATGGACGCAGTCGGCATCGCCTCGGTGGCGGCCGAGGCCGAGTTGATGAGCGCCCAGGCCGAGCTGTGCCGCCGGGTCGGGCTGAAGCTCGATGGCGAGCAGTCCGAGGTGGTGTGGCGCGTCTCCAACCGCCAGGTCCTTGGCCACTTCCTCGCCGGAATGGGCATCGATGGCGAGCTGTTCGCTGCCGTCTGCGTGCTGATCGACAAGCGTGGCAAGATCAGCGATGCCGAGTTGAGCATAGAGCTGGGCAAGATCGGTGTCGATGAGGCCAAAGCGGCGCGCATCCTCGCGCTGCTCGACGTGCGCGGGCTCGACCAGTTGGCGACCCAGGTGCCGACCGACAACCCCGGTCTCGTGGCCTTGCGCGAACTGATGGATTTCGCCGCCAGCCTGGGTATCGACCACCTGATCCGCATCGACCTGTCGGTGATCCGTGGCCTGTCCTACTACACTGGCACCGTGTGGGAGGTCTTCGCCAGCGCTGGCACTTTCCGCCGCGCCATCGCCGGCGGCGGGCGCTACGACCGTCTGTGCGAGCAACTCGGCGGCACCGCCATCCCGATGGTCGGTTTTGGTTTCGGGGACATCCCCATCGCCGAGGTTCTCACGGAACTCGGTCGCATGCCCAAGCTCGGCCGCGGGTTCGACGATGTGGTCTATCCCATGGGGGCCAAGCAGTTCACCGTCGCCAACCGCATAGCCCGGCATCTGCGAGCCCAGGGACGGTCGGTGACGGTCGATTACAGCCTGCGTCGCTTCAAGCATGTCGTGCAGCGAGCCGAGGACGATGGCGCCGCCCGGCTGTTCATCCTGGGAGGAGACGAGGTCGCCAAGGGCGTGTGCAAGGTGCGCCTGCTCGGGGCCGAACGGGTCGAGAACGAGGTCCAACTCGCCGAACTAGGGGCCTAGGCGGCTGTATCTGCATCAGACGACTCTGGTTGCAGCCTGCTGTACCGACCCTATCGTCATCTTTTCAACCATGCCGCCTCCAGGCGATCATCAACAACCTTCCGGGGGTAGGCCCAATCTGACGTCGGCGACCGCCGGGCGGCAGTTGTCGGGGCTGGTCAAGGACCGTCTGGCCAACGATCAGACCTGGATGACCTTCACCTCCGATCAGAGGAAGTGGGTCTGCCCGTGGTGTCTGGCGAGCATCGCACGACGGCCCCAGCGCAGCTGGGAGGATTCGATCGGCGCCCATATCGAAGGCTGCAAGCATTACGGCGGCGGGCGTTTCGCGCCCCAGCCCCCGGCCTCGGTCCTGGCCCAGTTATCCTTCGAGAACATGGTCAGCCGGGCCGAAACGGATGCGGCCTGGGCGGTCTTTGACAGTCAGGGGGCCTGGGTCTGTCCGGCCTGCCTGGATCGCGTGCCGGATGCGCGTCTGGTTGCCAACCAACGTAGTTCCCTGACCTTCCGTGGCATGGCGTTGCATCTGCAGCGGTGTCCGGCCTACGGGGCGGGGACGCTGAATGCCGCGCCGGTGGTACGGGCAGCCAAGGATCGCCCATCCGGGGGAGGCAACAGCAGAAGCTCCTCCGCCACGATGGTGCCGGTACGCACTCCGGTCGGTGGCGTCCCGATCCAGGGCACCGGGGTGAGGACGCCTTCTGGCAACGCGATCGTGGGTGCGCGGGTCGCCATGCCGCTGCCCACCGCCCGGATCTCCTCTGGCCAGACCCCACCTCGGGCCAATCCGGCTGGCCCGCCGCCGATCGCCATGCCGCTGACCGGCACGCCGCCGGTGGCGCAACCGATCGCCATGCCGGCTGCCAAGGCGACCCCACCCCAGGCGATGCCGGCGATGATGCCGGTGACCGGCACTCAGCTGCGTACCAGGCGTTTCATCACGCCGGCTCCGCTTGAGCCGGTCGCTGCCGCGGCAACTCCGCCAAGCGAGGCCGAGCCGGGCTTCACCTGGATGGATGCGGCCGACGAGGCGGCCGGCGTGGTCAAGGCCGACCATCCCGATGCTCACCTCGAACGCAGCGATCTGCTGCGGGCGCGCGATCTGCAGCAGAAGTTGCTGGCAGACGCACCGCGCATTCCCGGCTATACCTTTGCGACCCGTTACGAGCCGTGCGACCACGTGTCCGGGGACTTCTTCAGCTTCATCCAGTTGCTGGACGGGCGGATCGCCTTTGCGATCGGTGACGTCAGTGGCCATGGCATGCAAGCCGGACTGGTCATGTCGATGGCCAAGAAGACGCTGGAAATCTACGGTGAGCTGATCGGCGATCCGGCCGAGGTGCTGGCCAAGGTCAACGACGCTTTGGCCGGCGATCTGGGTGGCAAGATGTTCGTGTCGATGACCTACGCCATCCTCTCGCCGGCCGAGCGTGAGATCCGCTGGGTGCGTGCTGGCCACAATCCGACCCTGATGGTCAACCAGCATAGCGGCGAGGTCAGCGAAATCCGCCCCCCTGGCATGGTCGTCGGCATGAAGGGGGGACAGACCTTCCGTGACAGCCTCAAGGTCGAGACGACGCGGCTGCGCAGTGGTGATACCTTCCTGCTCTACACCGACGGCATAACCGAGATGTCCAACGCGCAGGGCGAGGAGTTCGAGGCCGAACGCTTGCGCGAGATCGTCGCGCGCTGCGCTGCCGGTGGACCCGAGGAACTGCTCACCCAGATCATGGACCGGGTGCGGCATTTCCGCGGTACCAAGCCGGTCGGCGATGATGTCACCCTGCTCGCCTTGGCAGTGGAATGAAACTCCAGGCTGCGGCTTTGACCCACAAGGGACGGGTCCGCGAGGACAACGAGGATTCCTGTTTCGCCGATGCCTACGATCGCTTGGCTGTGGTGTGCGACGGCATGGGCGGCCATGCTGGTGGCCAGGTCGCCAGTGAACTGGCTGTCGAGGTGGTGTCGAGCGGTCTGCGCCGCCTGCGCGGTCCCGACTGGGCCGACGAGGAGCGGGTCGTGGAATCGGTCAAGAATGCCATCTTCGGGGCCAACGACCACATCCTGAGCCGGGCGCGGGTCGATCCGGCGCTCTCGGACATGGGCACGACCATCGTGCTGTGCGCCTTCATGCCCGACCGCGTGATCACCGCCAATGTCGGGGACAGCCGGATCTACCGCATCGGCGGTGGCGGCATCGTCCAGATCTCCGAGGACCATAGCCTGGTCGCCGAGCGGGTGCGCGCCGGGTTGCTGGATCCGGACAGCGAAGAGGCGCGACTGCTGTCCAACATCGTCACCCGCGCGCTGGGCATGGACCACGTGACCGTCGATATGACGATCGAGGATCTGCATGCCGACGACACGTATCTGATGTGCAGTGATGGTCTGCATGACCTGGTGGAGGCCGAGGACATGCTGTCGATCGTCGCCAACGCCGACACCCTTGAACGCGCCTGCGTCGAACTGGTGGACATGGCCTTGCGCCGCGGTGGCCATGACAACATCACCGTCGCCCTGGTGCGCGCCCTGCCCGACTGAGGATGCCATGTTCGACCTGCTGCCTGCCGACTCCGCCCTGCTGCTCATCGATGTGCAGGAGCGTTTCCAGTCCGCCATCCCGACCATCGGCCAGGATCAGCCGGTTGGGCGCAACTGCCGCATCCTGGCCGAGTCGGCCGGGGTGCTTGGAGTGACGACGCTGGTCAGCGAGCAGTATCCCAAAGCGCTTGGTCCCACCCTGCCGCATCTGAAGGCGGTCTTGGGAGAGACGCCCAGCCTGCCCAAGACGCATTTCTCATGCTGTGGCGACCCCGCCATCGCAGCCGGGATCGAGTCGGCGCATCGCACCTGGTGGGTGCTGTGCGGCATCGAGGCGCATGTCTGCGTGCTGGCGACGGCGGCCGACCTGCTGGCGCAGGGTAGGCGCGTGATCGTGGTTGGCGATGCGGTCGCCAGCCGGAAGGCCGAGAACGCCGAGATGGCTCTGCGCGCGGCCCGCGACCTCGGCGCCCTGGTTCTGCCGACCGAGACGGTGGTGTTCCGCTGGCTGCGCGAAGCCCGGGGCGAAGCGTTCAAGCGGATCAGCGCCTTGGTTAAGTAATGCCGAATGCTGGAATGCTGGAATATTTCAGCATTTCAACATTCCAGCATTTGGCATTTTACGGCTGGTTGGTCGGAACCGTAATAGCCAGCATATGGTCGTATTTGACGTACTCGTTGCCGACGCCCAGCAGGACGTTGCCTTCCAGATCGTAGCCGACGCTGGAGACGATGCCTTCGGCGCGATCGGTGACCTCGTCCTTCCAGTACTTGATGCGCATGCCCATGATCTGGCTGCTGATGCGCGACAACTGGTCGGGGTCGTTGGCCTGGGTCCGGACCTGCTTGATGTTGTCGATCGGGTAGTCCTTGCCGGCGATCGACACCCACACCTCTTCCTCGACGACGCGGAAGCTCTCGACCCGGCCATCGACGTTGCCGTAGCCGACATCAGGCTTCAGCCCCTTGTTGGCCAGGCTGGTGCGTTCGGCCTCGGTGGCTGGCAGCTGGGTGACGTTGACGGTCTGGCCGACCATGTCCTGGGCCCAGCGCACGTCGTTGCGGAACTTGGTGTAGCTGGTGTTGGCGAGTTCCTGCAGCGACTTCATGTTTTCGACCATCTTGCTGGTCTCGGCCGGCTGCAGGGGGTCCTGATTGGTCACCTCGGACAGCATGATGGCGAGGAAGTCGGCCTGGCGGAAGGCCTTCTGGCTGCCGCTGATCTGATCACTGATGCCACCCGAACCGGTAGTGATGCTGTTGACGGCCATGGCAGGGTCTCCGACGGAACCAACGCAAAGGCTGTGCCATTTTTCGGATTTGACAGCTCTAGCGGGGCTCCACCCCAGCCCGAGGCTGATTATGGGCGTCGCCCCGCTAGCTGGCTGTTGCTGCAGGGGCTGCGCCCCCGCACCCCC
>JAIFND010000228.1 GCA_020047915.1 bacterium
AATCATTGCCCAGAAAAGAATAATGGTGTCTGTCGTTGGTCTCCAGGATGACGCCGTTCTATTTCAGCCGTACCACAGTCCATGACCTCCGACTCGCCATCCTCGTCCTCGCCTGCGCCGCATGGATCAACCGTGCCCAGGACCGCCGCCTGCGCTTCCTGCTGATCCAGAACCGCATCCTGCGTGAGACCGACGCGGACATCAACCGTATGAGCGATGCCCACCGACGGATGTTGGGCGAGGCCGCACATGGGTTGAGCCCGAAGGATCTCGCTGCCTGCGAACCCATCGTCACGGTGGATACGCTGCGGCGGTATTACCGCGAGATGGTCATCGCGAAGTGGACCTACCCCAACCAGGGCGGACCAGGACGACCGCCACTGCCCACCGAGACCGTGCAAGCGGTGTTGCGCATCGCGCGGGAGAACCCGCGGGTCGGCGCACCAGGCATCGTGCGGCGCCTGGCTGCCATCGGCATCACCGTGTCGGAGAGCAGCGTCCGCAACATCCTGCGCGGACGACGCTTCCTAATGGACCGCGATCCGGCGTTCTCGGAACGGTTCCGGCAACCCTGACGGCCGTTGGCGTTGAATCCGTCCGGATCCCACCGTCCTCGCCCAACTGCAATCCGTTCTCGAGCGCTTCTTCAGATCGCTGAAGGACGAATGTCTCAACCACTGCATACCGATGGGCCAGGCCGGACTGAGGCACCTCGTCACCGAGTACCTGGAGCACTATCACCGGGAACGGCCACATGCCGGTCTGGATGGCGCGGTCATTGAGCCCGACCTCCTCCTGGCCAATTGCAGCAGCGCGATCGTCAGGAAGGATCGGCTGGGCGGCTTACTGACGATGTACCATCGGGTTGCGGCGTAGGGGTTAAATGTGAGATACGGGGTCAGCGGCCACGGCCGCAGCAGACCTTGAACTTCCGTCCGCTGCCGCAGGGACAGGGCATGTTGCGTTGGCGATTGCCGCCGGTGAGCGGTATGGCCGGCCGTGGCACCGTCGGCAGGGCGAAGGTTTTCCGCACGAACTTGCGTCGCAGTTCCGGGTCGTCGGCGATGACCTCGAATGCACTGCGACCGCTTTCCAGGATGCTGCCCGTCAGTCGGTCCAGTACCTCCTGGGTGATGCGTGCGATAAGCGCCGTCATCGTCGTGCAGTCGCCCACGGTGACGGTGCGAACCAGCAGGTGCGCACCCACCGGAACCTGCTGCTCCAGGCGCCGAGACAGCACGATGCGCTGCTCATCGGTCCACAGATCACACATCCGGGCGCCGATGCCCCGGCGATGCTCCTCGATCCGCATCAGCGACCATGAAGAACGCTGCAGTGCGGCCAGGATATCCAGGTCACCCGCCGAAAGCCCACGGCCAAGATCCTCGGCCGCCGCGGTGATGATCGGTCGCCCGTCACGCTGCGTCTCGAAAGCCACCCATTCAATGAGTCGCGCATTGGCCGGGTCGCTCTCGCCCAACAGGTATGTGCTGCCGTCACTCAGCAGCATACCCATCTCACCGGCGGCACGGTCCCACTCCGCCTTGGTCGCCCACTTCCAGGCCTGGTACGAGAGGTGGGTCACCGAGTCGAGTTGGTGGTCGAATCCAGCCGGGAGCGTGTCTGGGAAACCGGGTATCGCGGGCATCATGACCTGCTCCCCACCGCCACATAGCGCGTCCCGCGTTTCTGCCCCTCGATTCGCGCATGACCCTCGATGACCAGGCGCTGCAACAGCAGCCGCACCGCCGTGGCGTCGAGGCCGGTGGCGGCGCGGGCGGCCGCATTGTCAAGCGAGCCGGCCTTGCGCAGCGCGGCGAGCAACCTGGCCGAAGAGCCGCGCGGCTTTCCGCGTCCAGCGATCTTGCCGGGCGCTGGGCGAGCCGGCTTGGCCTGCGCCACCCGGGCAGGCTTCGCCGCAGGCGGAGTCGGCTCGGGTGGCTGGCCGCTATCCATTTCCAGTCCGAACAGTGCCCCGACATCATCGGTCGCCAGGGTGCGTTCGCTGGCGGCGGCATCCGAGGTGATGCCAGCCCCGACCTTGGCCAGCAGTTCGCTAGCGTCCACCTGCCGTAGGGTGAACAGCAGTTCAGGCTGGCGGTCGAAGCGGGCGCCGATGCCGTAGAGCACGGCAGCGACATGCTTGCACATGTAGGCACCATCAGGGCATGAGCAGTCGAACTTGATCTCCTTCGGCACCGGGAACAGGCCGTCGCCCTGGCGGCACAGGCGCTCCATCACGCCCTTGGCGAAGCGGCCTTGCAGCAGTTCGACCAGCGAGTCGATCCCGCCGGCGCAGTCGGCGCACAGCTTCTTCCAGGCGTCGGCAGCCAGCGGCTTCACGGTGATGGCGGTGCGGTAGATCGACGAGCCGCTGACCCGCGCCTCGACCTTGCCGGGGGCGATCTGGAGATCGACCACCGAGCCGTTGCGGACATAGGTCCGGCCGCGCGGCAGGCGGTTCGAGTAATCGCTGTAGCTATCCATGTTGGCGCACCAGGCCTTGCCCCACACCGTGGTGGCGATGGTCCGGCCCTCGATGCGTACCGGGCTGATCTGATGGCCGGTCTTGGCCAGCTTGGCCATCTCGCCGGCGGCCTTGCGGCGACGCTCGGCAACCGAGACATAGGGCGCCCACTGGTAGTACATGGCTATCCTTCGCTGGTCGCGGAGTTCAGGTCGAGACTGACCAGACGCAAGAGCTCAGCGTCGTCCAGTTCGGTCAGCTTCACCTCGCCGCCGCCGGTATCGAGGAGGTCGGCGGCCAGCCGCTTCTTGTCGCTGATCATGGCGTCGATCTTCTCCTCGACCGTGCCGCGGCAGACGAACTTGTGGACCATGACATTGCGCTTCTGGCCGATACGGAAGGCGCGATCGGTGGCCTGGCTCTCGACCGCCGGGTTCCACCAGCGGTCGAAGTGGACGACATGCGAAGCGGCGGTGAGGTTGAGGCCCGAGCCGCCGGCCTTCAGCGAGAGGACGAAGAAGGGAACCGTCTCGTCACCCTGGAAGCGGGCGACCAGATCCTGGCGGCCCCTCACGGCGGTGGAGCCGGTCAGCACGCAGCCCTCGCGACCGAAGATGGAGCCCAGGAAGGCGGCAAGTGGCTCGGTGGTCTCGGCGTACTGGCTGAACACCAGCATCTTCTCCTGCTTGGCGGCGATGACCTCGGCCAGTTCGCGCAGGCGGGCCAGCTTACCGCTGTCGGCCTCGGCCCAGCCGCCATCACCCAGCCACTGCGACGGATGGTTGCAGATCTGCTTGAAGCGGGTGAGGAAGGCCAGCACCAGACCTTTGCGCGCCACGCCCTCGACGCCTTCGTCGAGCGCCCTCTTCAGATCACCCACCGCCTGCTGGTAGAGCGCCGCCTGTTTGCGCGACAGGCCGCAGTAGGCGTTCTGCTCGATCTTGTCGGGCAGGTCGCTGATCACCGTCTTGTCGGTCTTGAGCCGGCGCAGGATGTAGGGCTGCACCAGCCGGCGCAGCGGCGCATAGCCGCCGGGGCTGTCGGCCAGGCGCTTGGCGAAGCTGGCGAAGGGCTTGGCACCGCCGAGCAGGCCCGGATTCACGAAGTCGAAGATGCTCCATAGGTCGCCGAGGCGGTTCTCGATCGGCGTGCCGGTGAGGGCCAGGCGGGAGCCCGCCTTCACCGTCTTCGCCGCCTTGGTCTGCCGGGTGCCTGGATTCTTGATCGCCTGCGCCTCGTCGAGGATCGCCAGCCGCCAGGTGGTGGCGCCGATCCAGGCGAAGCGATGCAGCGAGCCGTAGCTGGTGATGACCAGATCGACTCCGGCGAGGCGCTCGGCCGGCAGCTTCCCCAACTCCTCGGCCGGCATGTCCGAGGTATGCGCCACCAGCACGCGCAGTCCTGGCGCAAAGCGGGCCGCCTCCTGCGCCCAGTTGGCAAGTAACGAGGCTGGCGCCACCAGCAGGCTCGGGGCCGGGCCTTCGGCGCGTTTGCGCACCAACAGCAGGGCCAGCACCTGGATGGTCTTGCCCAAGCCCATGTCGTCAGCCAGACAGGCGCCCAGACGCAGGCGCGAGAGCAGATGCAGCCAGCGCAGGCCGATCTCCTGGTAGGGACGCAGCGTGGCGTGCAGGTCAGGCCCAGCATCGACCGCGGCCAGGCCCTGCGGCCCGCGCAATCCCGCCAGCGTCTCGGCCAGCCATGGCCCAGCGTTCACCTGCGCCCACTCGGGCGCGGCCGTCGCATCCTCGCCACCGATGGTCGCACCGGCCCCAGCCAGCAGGCGCATGGCCTCGTGGAAGCCCAGGCCCTGCTCGCTCGCCAGGCGTTCGACCTCTTGGAAATGCGTCAAGGTCTGCTGCAACCGCTCCTGGTCGACCTCGACCCACTTGCCACGGATGAACACCAGCCCACGGCTGTCGGCGAGCAGGCCCTTCACCTCGGCCTTGGTCAGCGGCTCGCCATCAATGGCCACCGACACCTGGAAGTCGAGCAGCGCATCCTGTCCGACCAGCGACGGCTGTCGCCCGCCCACCGTGGCGCTGACCGTCGCACGCGAGGGCCGGTTGGCCCGCCACTGCGCCGGCATGCGCACCACCACGCCGGCGTGCTCCAGTTTCGGCACATCGTGCAGGAAAGTCAGCGCCTCGCCGGCGGTCCAGCGCAGCGGCTGGAAGATTTCGCGCCGGTCGATCAGCCCCTTCAGCCAGACGCATTCCTCGCCGGCGCGTTGCAGTGGTGCCAACAGGGCAAGCAGGCGTTCCTTGTCGGCCGCCGCAGCGTATTCGCGCAGGGCCTCGCCCAGCGGCCGGTGCTGCGCCTTTCCCTGCGCCGACAGCCGGGTGGTGTAGGTGGCGAGGAAGGCGAAGGGGAACTGCTCGTCCTTGCGGTTCTCGGCCAGGTGGATGTGGATGCGGCCGACGAGGTTCCAGGCCGGGTTGCGCGCTTTCAGGAAGACACCGAGCGGCTGGCTCGAGGCCTTCAGTTCGGCGTGCAGGGTCTGGTCCAACTCCTGCCACAGCCGCTCCAGCACCTCGACCGACAGGTATTCCGCCCCGTCCATCGGCGGCGCCGACCACGCCAGGGCCTGCAGGTCGCCGGCATCCGGTGACGGCACGCGGCCGGGCAGGTGTTCCGCCACCTCGGGCAGCGTGCACAGCGCGGTCAGGTAGCGGACGGCCAGATCCCGCCACCAGGCAATCACCGGCGGCAGCGCTGCGCCGACATGCTCAGCGCCAAGCCCCAGCAGGACCTGGCCCGAACCCAGGACGCTGTCCATCACCAGTTGCTTGGCCAGATCGAACGACAGCGGCGGGGCGTCAGGCACGGATACCACCGTGAGGTGGCCATGCGGGGTGAGGGCGAGAGTGCTGGTGGTCATCGAGGGATGTTGGCCGGGCCGATGCTGCGGATCAGCCTGTTGCCTCGGCGTCAGCCAGGGCCTGGCGACCGGCGGCGGTCAGGCGGTAGCGCTGCCGGCTGCTGCGCGGCTTGTCGGGGACGGTCATCTCCACCAGCCCCTGGTCGAGCAGCGGCACCAGTACTTGGTCCCTGAACTTGGTTCGGTTGGCCCGGCCAACGACCGCCATCATGTCGGTAAGGCTTGCCTCAGACAGGCATTTACGAAGGAGAGCGACTTGGTCCCGACTTGGTCCCGACTTGGTCCCTTGGTTCACAGCATGGGAAGCGCCCTCGTCGCCGGCCTCCACATGCACCGGCAGCCGGATGATGAATGAACTGCGTTCGTCATCGCTCTCGAACAGCGGTTCGGGCGAGCCGTTCTCGCGCATGGCGCGCAGGATCTTGGGGATGCCGGTGGCTCGGCCCTCGGTGAGATCCAGCTCCTTGAGGAACTCGCCGATGCGGCGGTTGCGGTAGCGGCGGCAGATGGCCTTCCCGGCGCGCAAATCCTCCAGACGGATTGAGCGATCCGGACCAGGGAAGCTGAGTACCACCAGATCCTCCGGCGTGATGCGCACCTCGACCGGCTCACGGATCTCGTAGGAGCGGTGGTACACCGCGTTCACCACCGCCTCCTCGATGGCAGCGATGGGGAAGTTCCAGCGCCGCTCGGCTTCGGGCCGGTCGGGGCGTTTCCGGACCAGTTCCTTGACGTAGTTGCGACGGATGAAGGCGATGGCCTCGCGGGTGATGCGCGACAGCGGACCTTGGAAGGACTTCTCCTCGAAGCGGTCGCCTCCGGCACCGTCGGGGAACCACACCACGTCGATCTGGGTGGCCGGGAAGAACCGCTGCGGTTCGTCGGCGAAGAGCAGCAGGCCGACGTTCTTCGGTCGTGGCGCCTCGGCAGGGCCGTCAACGACATGCAACTGCCGGCCGATGTCCTCAAGCGACAGGCGATCCGTCTGGTCCGCCAGGGCGCTGCGCACCTCGCGCAGGAAGGCGTGCATCAGCGGCAGCGACAGGTCGCTGAGGCGGGCGGTGGGATGCAGGCGATCATCGAAGGGCACCGAGGCAGTCAGGCTGATCAGGTCGCGCTCATCGGCTCCCTGGGCCTCCACCGTGCTGGCGTAGCGGCGGATGAAGTAGCGGTGTTCCTTGTGCTTGGCGGTCACCGCCCGCGGGGCCTTGTACGGCCGGTTCGCCCCACCCGGCGCCCACAGCACGATCAGGTGGCGGCCGTCCACCTGCTCCAGGCTGAGGGTGGGGAAGTAGGCTGGCTCGATCTGATGGCAGCATTGCAGCAGTTCACGCTGGATGCGGTCGAGTTGAGCCGCCGGCAGACCGATCGGCGGGAATATGGGCCGGCCATCGGCATCGCAATCCTGGCCGAGGATCAGGTATCCGCCGCCCAGGTTTTCGATGTCGTTGGCGAAGGCGCAGAGGGTGCGGATGACCGCATCCGGATTCCAGCCTGTCTTGTATTCGATCCGGGCGCCTTCCACCGTGCGCTGACGGAGGAGGTCGTCGAGATTGATGGGGAGGGCGCTAGGCATGGGTGGCAGCTTCGACGGGATACAGGATGATGCCGTGGTCGTTCCATCAAGGAAACTGTCCGCGGCGGCAGGTCTGCCGGCAATACTCCGTCATCGCGCCTGGCCGGCACCCAAGTTCACCGACGACGCCTGAAGCCGTTTAGGTCGCCACACGGCCTTGGTTTGGTCCGGCGATGACAATCCGGGTCAATCCGCAATAACTCCCGATCCCCACGGCTGACCGCCGTGGGGACTGGGCTTTTTTTAGTTCGTGCGTGGCATCGGCCAGACGGCACACGATACCAAGTTCGTTCTTTATCCTTTTTAAAAGGACAATATCCAGATAGGCCTACCTCCCATGAGTGACATCCAGGCAGTCCTCCGCCAGCGCATCACCGACGCCCTGACGATGCCCATCCCTGCGTTGACCAAGCGCGATGTCCGCCTCCCGGAGGTCACAGGGAAGGCGCACGCCGTGATCGGCATGCGCCGCAGCGGCAAGTCGACGTTCCTGTGGCAGTGCCTTGCTGAGCGCCTGGCCGCTGGCACGCCACGCGAGGCGCTGCTGTACCTCAACCTGGAGGACGAGCGCCTGAACGGCATGACCGCCGCCGACCTGGGCGGGGTGATCGAGGAGTGGTTCCGCCAGATCCCCGGCATTCGCGACCGCACGCGAGCGACCCTGTTCCTCGACGAGGTCCAACTCATCCCCGGCTGGGAGACCGTCGCCCGCCGGATCATCGATCAGGAGAAGATCGACCTCTTCCTGTCTGGCTCGTCCGCCCATCTGCTCAGTTCGGAGATCGCCACCAGCATGCGCGGCCGGGCGCTGCCGACGACGGTCTACCCGTTCAGCTTCCGCGAGACCCTGCGCCATGCCGGCCAGGAGCCGGCCAAGCCCTGGAACCGTCTGCCCAAGGCTGAGCGCTCCGACCTCGATGCGCGTCTGCGCCACTACCTCCTGGCCGGTGGCTTCCCCGAGGTCCAAGGCGTACCCGATCGCGACCGCGCCGCCCTGCTGCGTAGCTACGTCGATGTCGCCGTCCTGCGCGATGTCATCGAGCGGCACGCAGTCTCGCACCCGGTCGCGCTGCGCTGGCTGCAACGCCATCTGCTGTCCACGGCCGGCGGCCTGTTCAGCGTGCAGAAGTGCTGGGAAACGATGCGATCACAGGGCTTGGCCGTAGGCAAGGACAGCGTCCATGCGTGGCTCGCCCACCTGGAGGACTGCTTCCTCGTCCGCACCCTGAGCATCGCCACGACCAGCGAACGCCGCCGCATGGTCAACCCGCGCAAGTCGTACCCCATCGACCCCGGCCTGATCCAGGTCTGGTCGCGGTCACCCGAAGCGCAGACCGGTCATGCCCTGGAGACCACCGTCCTGATCGAACTACTACGCCGTGGGCAGGACGTGGACTATGTGAAGACCGACGAGGGTCCTGAGATCGACTTCCTCGCCCGTGATCACGCCGGCAAGGAAACGCTGATCCAGGTCTCCAGCGATACCACGAATGCCGAAACGCTTGCGCGCGAAGTACGCGCCCTTGTCGCCGAATCCCAGCGCCGACCCGGAGCGGAGTCTCTGCTCATCACCATGGACGTCATACCCCCCCGGGTTTCGGGCGGCATCCGTTGGATGGCTGCCGCGGAGTGGCTGCTGCACGGTGGGCAGTAGGGCACGACTATTGGCTGTCCGTTCGACGTCCCACACTGCCCACCGGAGAAACGTCGCATGACGGCCACGTCGAACCTGCGCTCGTGTCTGAATCGCATAGACCGCCCGGTGAGCTTCTGCGCCACGGCGGTGGGCCAGCCGATTCTCCCGGGCCTGAGCATCGACGGTCTGGGCATGGTGGCGCTGCCACTCGACGCCAGTCAGGCCAGGGCATTGGAGAGCCGGGGAACGCTGGCCGGCTATGGCCAGGGCCGGAACACCGTCATCGATCCCAAGGTCCGACGGGTGCTGCGCTTCCCCGCAGACGCGATCCGCTTCGCCAACCCGGCGTGGACTGCGTGGCTGGCAGAGGTGACGGAACAGTTGGCTGACCAGCTGGGCCTGGCCGATCACGCCGTGATGCCGATGCTGCATGAACTGCTGCTGTATCGCCCCGGCGACTTCTTCCTGCCGCACCGCGATGGCGAGAAGGTGCCTGGCATGGTCGCCACCCTGTCGCTGCAATTGCCGTCCAGTTTCCAGGGCGGCGCTGTCGTGGTGCGACATCAGGGCACCGAGATCCGCTTCACCGGCGACGATCCGGCCCACGCCTTCGTGCCACAGGCGATGGCATGGTATGCCGACTGCGAACACGAGATCCTGCCGCTGACCGAGGGGCATCGGCTGGTGCTGATCTACAACCTGGTCCTGCCCGCCGGCCAGACGGTGATCCGGGCCCCTGACTTCACCGCTGAGATCGCAGCTCTGCGCGATGGACTGACCTCCTGGCGAACAGAACAGGCGGCGGCCGATGGACTCCTCGTCGTCCCCATGCGGCATGCCTACAGTGAGGATGGGCTGCGGCCGACCTGGCTCAAAGGCACGGATCGCGCCCAGGCGGAATCCCTGTTTGTCGCCGCCGCGCGGGTATGGGCGAACCCGATTACAGCGATGGCGAGGACAACGATCCCGAGACCATGGAGATGGGCGAGATCTACGACGAAGAGCTCTTCGCCTCTACCTGGATCGATGCCACGGGCGCCACGGTGCCCCTGGGCCGCGTGCCGCTGAAGGCCGCGCATTTTCTGGATGGCTACGACACGCTCACCGAGGAGGTGTCCCAGCAGGAATTCGAAGGCTACACCGGCAATGCCGGGATGGAGTTGACCCGCTGGTACCATCCAGACCGTACCGGCGCCCTCCTCGCCGCTGCCGGGGTGTCCCACGTCATCGAGGCTCTGGGGCATCGCCTGCACGCTGCTGCGAGCGGCTCGATCGTGACCGCACCGGCCAATCTCGCTCGCGCGGCGCTCGAACGATGGATCCGCGACGGGCATCCCGGGCACGCAGACCGGCCAGCGCCTGGACGCATGGCTGCACTGCTGGCCGAGGTCGGCGCGTGTGATCTGGCTTCCATGTACCTCGGGCAGGTCCTGGTCGCCGATGCCGACGAGCGCCCCGTGGCCGGGCTGGATGCCCTGGCGCAGCGCTTCGGATGCGCAGTCCTGGCCCCCGCACTCGCAGCGGTCTGGAACGCCAGCCGACCAGCGAGCCTGGCGCGGGATGCGGAACTGCTCGCCCAGGTCGCCGCCAGCCAGGATGCGGCAGGCCAAACGGTGGCCCAGATGGGTGCCGCGCAGCTGGTCCGACTGGTCGTGGCCGACTCGGACACCGCACTGCCCGGAGGCGTCGCGGTGCTCAGTCATCTCGCGCAGGCCGTGGTCGATCTGTCGGCCGAGAATCTTGGCCGACAGATCGGCAAGAGCCTGACCTCCGAGCGCGCCGATCCCGCGATCATCCAGGCCGAGGCGATCCTCGCGGTGCGCAGCCGCAGGCCGACGCTGCCGGCGTGGTTCCACGCCTGGTCAGCGCAGGTCGCAACCCGCCTGGAACAGCAGACGGCGAAGGCACCGCAGGCTCCGACCGACCACGCCCGCGCCGGACTACCCTCCTGCGACTGCCCCGACTGCCGGTTGCTCGACGCCTTCCTACGCGATTCACGCCGACCCCGTGAACGCTTCCCGCTGCGCGAATCCCGCCGGCAGCATCTGCAGGACATCATCCGGCTGCAGGCCTGCGATGTGGACACCACCGTCGAACGTCGCGGCAGCCCCTACGCCCTGGTGTGCACGAAGACCCAGGCCTCGTACGAGCGCGCCCTGGCCCGTCACCGCCATGCGCTGGCGCAGCATGCGCGATTGGGGGCGGAGCGGGCGTAGCGCGCCGTGGTGGACGAGTGTACCGGTAGCGGAAAGGCGCGGCGTCGGGCGGGCGAACTGCCAGGCGTTGCATGTTGCATGGGGGCAACGTCGCCAACCGTGCTGCGCCCATGTCTGAACGCCCGACCCTGGCCGAGGCCCAATCGCTGCCGCTGCGCATCCGCGTATCACTGTGGATGCTGTGCGGGGCAGCGCTCGGGCTGCCGGTGGATGACCTAGTGCTGGCCATCGACCAGCAACTTGCCGCTGCGAAGCGCAGCCTGGCCGGCAAACGCGTACGCATGACCGCCACCGAACGCGTGGCCCATGCCCGGGTCATGGAGCGCCTGATCGGCCCATTTCGCGAACTGTTCAACTGGACCGTCTCGCCAGACAGCCTGATCCGCTGGCTCAAGCGGTTGCAGCAGCGCAAGGCCAACGGGGACGGGGTGAACGAGGCCAGGAAACCTGGCCGACCGTGGATCGGGCAGGATAAGGTTGATGCCATCCTGCGGATCTACGCAGCGGCCTGACCGGACTCTCGCGCATCGTCGGGGAGATGGGGAAATGCGGACTGGAGGTCGCCGAGAGTTCCGTCCGCCGCGTGCTGACCTCGCACGGCCGGGCACCGACCGATCTGAACCGCCGGCGCGGTTCGACCTGGGCCCAGTTCTGGGAGCGCCATGCGCACACCACCGTCGGCGCCGACTTCGTTCAGATGCCCATCGGCTTGCTCGGGAAGGTCGTCAACGCCTTTGTCTTCGTCGCCATCGAGCATGACACGCGCCGCGTCCACCTCCTCGGCATCACCATCCACCCGACTGACATCTGGGTCGCCCAGTGCCTACGCAACGCCACGATGAGCGGCGAGCCGTTGGCTGGGCGGAAGCACGGGATCCTCGACAACGACAGCAAATACGGCCTGCGTACCACGGCCGTCCTGGGCTCCAAGCTCCTGCAAACCTCGATCCGGGCCCCGGACATGAACGCCTATTGCGAACGCTTCGTCCGCTCGATCTCCGAGGAGTGCCTGGACCACATCGTCTTCCTCTCTGAGGAGCACCTCCGGGAATACGTCGTCGGTTACCTCGCCCATTACAATGGCCCACGTCCTCACCAAGGCGTCGGCAACGTGCCCATCGCGCCCTGGCAGGTCGGAACCAGCGAGATCGTCTGCGACGAGTCGCTACACGGCTTGCTGAAGTCGTTCCGCCGCGCTGCCTGAACATGCCTCTCGTGAGCAGAAGCAGCATCGGCCACATGGCCTGACGCCGGCGCTCCGTTGACGTCCCATCCGAAATCCCCCATCGCATCTGGTTGCGACCCGGCGACGATGAGCGATTCCGGACGTTCTACGCCATTCGATTGTCAATCGGACGACTGGGTTTCACCGATCAGTCGTCACTTCGGGGTATTGGGACCATACGGTCACGAAGCCACGTGGGCAAGGCGTCGGAGTAGTCGCCCTTCGGTCATGACGAGATCCCGGCGTAGATGACGTAGGGCGGTGTCCACCTGGCGGGCTGAACGTTCGTGGTGCAGGCTGGACTCCAGGTCGCGACGCAGTTGCACGATATCTGCATCGCGCGTGGCGATCTGTTCGCGGAGGTGCGCGTTCATGGTCACATAGGTGTCGGTGCGGCGCTGTGCCTCGCTGAGTTCCTCGCGTGCGCGGTCGCGTTCATTGGTGGCCTGTTGCGTCGCCTCGCGCGCGTGGTGGGTGTTCGCGGCCAGCGTGGCGCATTCCCGCTCGAGCTGGGCATTGCGTGCCACCAGGGTGCGCTCGGTGGTGCCCCACTGCTCGGCGGCAGCGCTGTGCGCGGCGGCGACCGCCGCTAGGCCGGCCGTCAGGCTGGCGCACTGCGCACGAGCGGCTTCGGCATCACTCTCGGCCGCTGCGCGTTGTTCCTCGGCGGCGATGGCTCTGGCCTGGGCATCATCGAGTTCGGCGAGCAGTTCCCGTTCACGCTCGGCGCTGGCCTGGAGCCGTTCCACGAGCCGGGCGTTCTCTGCGGCAGCCTCCTGGCGTGCTGCCAGCAACGCGGCCTGCCACATCGCGGGCGCCAGCAACTGCGCCTGGGCTACGAGTTGATCGGGTGGCGCCGAGGGCTGCGGTTCCTTCCCGGCTGCTTCCAGTTCCGCCAGCAGCCGCGACACGGTTGAGAAGGATGGGCGCTGGCCGGTCTTGGCGACAATGGCCCGCCACACGGGCCGCAGTCCCGGGCGCCGGTGCTGGGCAATGCATTCTGCGACGGCGTCGGCGACCATGTCGCGGGTCAGAGGGGTGCTTTCTGGCATAGCGCAACGATACGATGATATTACGATATGCAACCAGTTATAAATACCTGTAAATACATGGAGTAATTAACACCTGTTACGGCATAATCGGAGCCGGCCATGCGAATTGGAATTCTACAAATACAGATATTATAGGATATTACGCTATATTTAAGCGGCGCGTAACGATACAATAAAAAGACAACCCTCGCATAGCGGTTCCGACAAGGTCATTTTACGGAACTGGACAT
>JAIFND010000229.1 GCA_020047915.1 bacterium
GCGCCCCCGCACCCCCGAGTCCTCAAGGGCAGCGACTTTGCCGACTTTGACTTGGCAGGTCAAAGTCGCTGCCCTCAAGGACTCTAGTGCGTAACTGCTCGCGGGGCCCCGCCGCGCATGCGGTGGGCCGGCCGCCGAGCAGCGGTGAACGGATACAATGGGCATTGCCCCTCCGTTCACGGTTTCGGAGCGGCAGCGATGAAACCGAGCTGCGACAAAGGCCGGGGGGCAGGCCCACAGGGCCGCGGGGGCGCAGCCCCTAGGCTGTCAGCCTAGTGCTTCGCCTTCGACCACGGCAGCAACTTGGTCGCGTCGAGCAGATCGGCGATGGCCATCTGGCCTTCGCCACCGAACACCGTGATGTGGCCGGCGGCGCCAGAGGCGTCACCCTCGCCAACCGCAATCCATGCCCCGCTGGCCGGCTTGACTGGGGCGTAGGACGCCAGGACGCAGCGCTGGTTGAGGATCAGCGCCGCAAGCTGGGCGGCGACATGCGACAGCTCGTCGCCGACCGCCACGACCTGCAGGGCGCTGGGCGACTGCTTCATCATGCGCAGGATCTGCTGGGCGCGAGTGCGCACGGCGGTGAGCAGGGCCGGCTCCTCGGCGAAGGGACGGCCGTTGGCGCGAGCCTCGGCGACGCCGCAGAGCATCGGGACCAGGGCGGCCGCCGGCTCATCGGCCGGACGCAGGGACCACACTGCGCGCTGCAGACGTTCCTGGGCGGCCGGGGCGTTGCGCGTATCGAGGGCCTCGATCACCGCGTCCTGGGTCTCGCAGATGCGCGCATCGCGTGAACGCGGCAGCGCCTTGGTGCGCGGCAGACCGCGCGGCAGCTGCGGGATGCTGTTGTCGGCCGGGAAGCGCGGCAGCCCGTCGATGATCATCTGACTGATCGAGGTGCCGGTCTTGACCAGCTGGGCGACGCGCTTGAGCTCCTGCACCTGATGCGCGGTGTAGGCACGGTAGCCGTTGGCACGCCGGCGGGGATTGGGCCAGCCGTAGCGCAGCTCCCAGATGCGCAGCACGCTTGGCGATAGGCCGCAGGCCTTCGAAGCTTCGTTGATGTTCAGCGCCTGGTTGGCGCCGGCAGTAGCAGGGGAAGTGGCGGTGATGGTCATGGCGTCCTCGTTATAGGTGGCGGTTCCGGATGATGACGGCCGCGAAACCTGAATTCATTGTACAGGTTTCCTGGCGATGCAACTCCTTGTAGATCAATAAACCGATACACATGTCCAGTATTCACTTGCCACTCTGTAGAAGCTTGCAGCTGTATATTGGCACGACGCGTGAATTGATTGCTGGCACACGGGATACGCCGGATCAGCCACCCCAATCCAGCTCCCGGCCAGGAGTTGCGTAGGGGCAGCCGGTCGCCTGCCACAGTTGACCCCAAAGACAAAGCTCCTGTCTTGCCCCAACAGCCGACGACCTAGGGTGGCCCTTCCACTTGGAGCCATCATGTCCGACGCCCGCCGCGCCCACGCCGAACTCTGTGCCGCTGCCGCCAACGCCCTGGCCGCGGTCCCCGCAGCGCATCAGCCGGAGATCCTGGTCGGATTCGATGGCTTCATCGACGACATCATCGACCTGGTGGACAAGCGTACCTCGGCCAAGGACTACACCCGCGTCCGCACCATCACCGACTTCGGCAACAAGGTGCTGGCGGCGGCCGGCAAGAGCGCCGGCATCGGCGCCGTCACCAAGGTGACCAAGCTGGGCGGCAACGGCCCGATCATGGCCAACGCCCTGTGCGCTCAGGACTCCCAGGTGGTCGCGGTCGGCATCCTCGGCGAACCGCAGATCCATCCGGTCTTCCAGCCCCTCGCCGCGCGCGCCAAGCGCACCGTCTCGCTGGGCAACGCCGCCGTCACCAGCGCCCTCGAATTCGAGGACGGCAAGGTGATGCTCAACTTCAGCGATCCGATGGCGACCATCACCTTCGACCACGTCGCCGCCCGCTGCGGTGGTCTCGATGGGCTGAAGGCGATGTTCCGCAGCGCGGCTGGCATCGCCACGGTCAACTGGTCGCAGACGCCAGGCATGACCGCGATGTGGCGCCGCCTGGCCAGCGAGGTCCTGCCGGGGCTCCGTCCTGACCGTCCGCTGTGGTTCGTCGATCTCGCCGACCCGCACCGCTGCACCGACGAGGACATCCGCGCCGGCTTCGCCGCGCTGCAGGAGATCCAGAAGCACGCCGACGTGGTCCTGGGACTGAACGAGAACGAGTGCCGGCAGATGTGCGGCGTGTTCAAGATCGCCTATCCGGCCAATCCGGTGGAGTGGGAGGCGGCGCGCGAGGCCTGCGTCCTGCTGCGCGAGAAGTTCAGCTTCTCGCGCGTGATGTGCCACCTGGTCAAGTCGTCGGCGGTGGCCTGGCAGGGCGGCTCGGCGGCGGCTGACGGCTTCTGGGAGCCGAAGCCGAAGATCACGACCGGAGCGGGCGACCACTACAACGCCGGCTTCTTCGCCGCCCTGCTCGCCGGCATCGCGCCGGCGCAGTGCCTGCAGCTCGGCGGCGCGACCAGCGGCCACTACGTGCGTACCGCCGAGTCGCCGACCCGCGCCCAGGTCATCACCTTTCTGCGCGCCGCCGCCAAGGTGTCGTGAACCGGAAGCGTCAAGGGGTCGGTGCGGACACGCTCTGACCCAGCCTTGCCAACCCGCCTCCCGATCCCTACAGATCCCTCCCCCGCGAACGAATGTAACGTGTCAGCCCGTCCCACCCTCGACATAGCAGCCGCCTGGCCTCAGGTGATCGCCCTGGTTCGCGCCCAGACCGGCAACGAGCCGGGTGTGCGCATCTGGCTCGACACGCCCAAGGTCCGTCCCTTGTCGCTCGAGGACGGACTGCTGCTGGTGGAATGCCCGACCCCGATCTACACCCGCCAGATCGGCGACCGCTTTGCGCCGGCGATCCTGGCTGCGGTTGCCGAGGTGACCGGCCTGCCGGCGAACACCGTGCGCTGCCGCATCCCGGGTACCGCCGCCCGCGAGCACGAACGTGAGCTGCAACGCGCCGCCACCCCGGCCAACGAGACGGCGGCGCGGGTCGCCACGCGCAGCAGCGCCAAGTCGCTGGGCGACTTCGTGGTCGGGGCGTGCAACCGCCTGGCCTACGATGCAGTGCGCCGCGTCCTGGAGATGCCCGAGAACCCGATCAACCCGGTGTTCATCCACGGGCCGTCTGGTCTGGGCAAGACCCACCTCGAACAGGGCCTGGCGATGGCGTTCAAAGAGCGCCATCCCAAGAGCAAGGTCCTGTACATCCGCTGCGAACAGTTCACCAACGAGTTCATCGACGCGTGCGAGAACGGCGGCGCCGCACTCAATGCCTTCCGGGTGCGCATGCGCCACCCCGACCTGCTGCTCATCGATGACATCCATTTCCTGAGCAAGGGGCAGAAGGAACGCACCAAAGACGAGCTGTTCGCGACCTTCGAGCACCTCGCCAATCACGGCAAGAAGGTGGTGATCACCTCGGACGCCAGCCCGCGCGACATCCAGTACCTTGAAGAGCGCTTCGTGCAGCGCTTCGCCGGTGGTCTGGTCGTCCCGCTTGAGCGTCCCGACCCAGCGGTGCGTCGCGAGATCGTCGCCCGCCGGGCCCGCGAACAGGGCGCCGACCTGCCCGATGAGGTGATCGACTACGTCGCCACGCACGTCACCGACAACGTGCGCATGCTCGAGGGTGCGGTCAATCGCCTCCTGCAGTTCGGCACCAGCTTCCAGCGCCGGGTCGATGTCGTCGCAGCCAGGCAATGCCTCGCCGATCTGGTCGGCCGCGACCGCGGCGAAGATGCCGCCGACATGGTCCGTCGCGAGGTCGCGACGCGCTTCGGACTGCAGCCGGGCGATCTCGACGGCAAGGCCAAGACCCATCCCCGCGCCACCGCCCGGCACATCGCGATGTACGTGCTGCGCCACGTCACCGGCGACACCTATGGTGCGGTCGGCAAGGTCTTCGGACTCAAGAACCACACCAGCGTGATCTACGCGTGCACCCAGGTCGCCCAGTTGCGCGGCCAGGACCCCGCCCTCGACGGCTTCGTCGCCGATCTGGTCATCCGCGCCAAACGCGGATGACGCCGGTTGGTAAGCCATGACCGCCCCCGGCGTCTCCAGGCACGTGCGGACCATCCTCGGCATCCTTGTCCAGGGCGTGCACCACGCCGTGGTGGTCATGGCCGTGGTAGCCATGCTGCTGGTGACGCTGCGCATGCATGCCCACACGAGCGCCGAGCATGGCCCAGGCCCCTGCCCTGACCACAGCGCAAGCCTCAGCTTCGGCACGATCCTGGGCGACGACGAAACGCCCGATCAGCCAGATGCCGCTGATGCTGATGGCTGCGGACATTGCCACTGTCCATCCGCCTCTGTGACCGTTCCCGAGTCCGCCACCCTGGCCGTGCCCCTGGCCATATCGGTGCTTGGACCACACGGCCATTCGGCTGCCGTACCGGACAGCCCGACCTATCCCCCCGATCCCCCGCCCGTCCGACGGGGCTGAGAGCACCGCACGCGCAGCCGCGCGTGCGCCGCAGAGCCGTCGCACGGCTCTGGCCATCTCAGCCCAGGGATCGTCATGTCCATTCCATCGGCCCGTCGCGGGCTGGATTCGCTCCGTCCACTCGCCCTTCCGGCCCTGCTGCTCCTGCTTGCCAGTTGCGGCGACCATGCGGCCGGCGATGGCCATACGCATGGGCCAACGGCCACTCCGGCCGCCGATCCGCATGCCGGGCATGACCACGGCACGGGCATCGCCTTGCCGGCCAACGTGCAGACGAATCTCGGCATCACCTGGGCGCGCGCCGAATACCGCATCGTCCAGGGCGTCGTGCGCATGCCTGGCCGCTTCGAGGCCGAGCCGAGCGCCCGCCGACCCTATCAGGTACCGCTCGACGGCCGGGTGGAGGTCCTGGTCACGCCCTATCAGCAGGTCGAGGCGGGAAGCGTGCTCTACCGCCTGCATGCCGCGGCCTGGCAGCGGCTGCAGCAGGAGCTGGCCGATGCCGCCGGGGCCGTGCATGCCGCCAGCGACAACCTCGCGGCTGCACAGGAGCACGCCGCCGCCATCGCCCAGGCCCTGATCCTGTGGGATGAACGCCTGACCACCCTGGCACGCCTGGGCAAGGATCTCGGCGGCCTGGCCGAGGAGCGCGCCGAGGCCGCCGGACGGGTGGCCGACCTGCGCATCAGCGCCGCCGAGGCCGGACGGGTGCTCGCCGAGGCGGCCCGCCAGGCCAGAGGTGCGGATGGATCGCCGCGCAACGGCCAGGCCCAGGTGCGCTTCGACCTGCTGCTGGGACAGGCGGCGCAGCTTACCGGATTGGCAACGGAAGCACTGCTGCACATCACCGATGGCCGCCCGGCCTGGGCGGTCATCGACAGCATCACCGTGCGCGCAGCCGGACGCGGCGTCGTCGAGGGCGAGGTGCTGGCGAGCGGCACCTGGATCTCCGAACACACCACCGTGCTGACCGTAACCGATCCGATGGGCGTCCGTCTGCGTGCCGCCGGCCTGCAGGCCGATCTGCCACGCCTGCGCGATGGCCTGCAGGCCCGCATCGTCGCCGCCGATCCGGCGGTGCAGGACGCGCTGCCGGCGACCCTGGTGCTCGGTCCGATCGCCGATGCATTCGACCGCTCGGTCGATCTCATCGCCCGACCGGCGCAAGGTGCCGCGCTGCCCACCTGGGTCCGTCCCGGCGTCACGGCGCA
Source organism: bacterium (assembly GCA_020047915.1). GTDB lineage: Bacteria > Planctomycetota > UBA11346 > UBA11346 > UBA11346 > UBA11346. Next base: position 5,722 of record JAIFND010000229.1, read on the forward strand.
TCTCGAAGTGGTGCTCGGCGGCAGCAGCGAGGAGGAACTCGCCATCCCCGGCGCCGCGACGATCCGCGACGGGCTGGCGACGATCTACTTCCGCCGCGATCCGCAGAACCCCGATCAGGTGACCCGGGTCGAGGCCGATCTCGGGATCAGCGACGGGCGCTGGGTCGTGATCCAGTCGGGGCTCAAGGAGGGCGACCAGGTCGTCCTCGGCGGAATCTATCCGCTCAAGCTGTCGCAGCAGGAAGGCGGTGCGCAGGCCGGGCACTTCGAGGCGGATGGCACCTTCCATACCGGCAAGCACTGAACCATGTTCACCTGGCTCATCAGCCTGTCGCTGCGTCACGCCAAGGCCGTGGTCATCGTCGCCGGGATCATGCTGGCCCTCGCCGGTTGGCTCATCCCGCGCATGGCGGTGGATGTCTTCCCCGAGCTCAACGCACCCACCGTCGTGGTCATGACCGAGGCCGGCGGCCTCGCCGCCGACGAGGTCGAGCAGTACGTCACCGTGCCGATCGAGTCGTCGGTCAACGGCATGCCGGGCATGCGTAAGCTGCGCTCGTCCTCGTCGCTCGGCCTGTCCATCGTGTGGGCCGAGTTCGACTGGGGCGAGGACATCTGGCGCGCCCGTCAGCAGGTCGCCGAACGCCTGTCCGCCATCGAAGCGACGCTTCCCCCCGGCGCCCATGCCGAGATCGCGCCGGTCACCTCGATCACCGGCGAAGTGATGCTGCTGTCGGTGACCTCTCCCGACGGTTCACGTTCGCCCAAGGAACTGCGTTCGTTCGCCGAATACGACCTGCGCAACAGCCTGCTCGGCGTCCCCGGCATCGCCCAGGTCGTCGCGATCGGCGGTGAACTGCCCGAGTACCAGGTGCTGTGCCGGCCGGACCGTCTGCGCCTCTACGGCCTGACCGTCGCGGATGTCGTCGCGGCGGCGAGGAAGGCGCATTCGACCGCCAGCGCCGGCTTCCTGCCCAACCGCGAAGGCAAGGAGGTGCCGATCCGCCAGTCCGCCCAGGTGACGAAGGTGGAGGACATCCAACGCACCGTCCTCGCCTACCATGAAGGCATGCCGGTGACCATCGGTGATGTCGCCGAGGTCGGCCTGGCGCCGGCACCGGCCCGTGGCACCGCCACCGAGCGCGGCATGACGGCGGTGATGATCTCGGTGCAGAAGGCGCCGGGCACCAACACCCTGACCCTGACCAGATCGCTCGATCAGGCGGTGGCTGCCATGTCCGTCCCCAGCGGCATGACGGTGAACAACCACGTCTTCCGCCAGGCCGAATTCATCCAGGTCGCGGTGGACAACCTGCTGAAGGTGCTGGTCGAGGCGGCGATCATCGTCTCGGTCATCCTCATCCTCTTCCTGCTCAACGTACGCACCACGCTCATCACCCTGACCGCCCTGCCCCTGTCACTGGGCGCCGCCTTCATCGTCATGGCGGGCTTCGGCCTCTCGATCAATGTCATGACCCTGGGCGGCCTGGCCGTCGCCCTCGGCGGCCTGGTCGATGATGCCATCATCTACGTCGAGAACGCCTTCCGGCGCCTGCGCGAGAACCGCCACCTGCCGGCGGGGGAACGCGCCGCCGAAGTGGCCGTGGTCGAGCGCTCGAGCCATGAGATCGCCGGCCCGATGGTCTTCGCCACCATCATCATCGTCCTGGTCTTCATCCCGCTGTTGTTCCTGGGCGGCATGGAAGGCCGCTTCTTCCGCCCCCTGGGCATCAGCTACATCGTCTCGACCCTCGCCAGCCTGGTGGTGGCGGTGACCGTGACGCCGGCCCTGTGCCGCATGCTGCTGACGAGGAAAGGGGCCCCATCGCCCGGCGATGGGGCGGGCGCCGAGCAGCGGTGGGCGGATACCATGGGCGAAGCCCATCCGCCCACGATCCCGACGGCCGTGCCGGCGGGGTCGAGCTGCGACAAAGCCCGGGGGGTAGGCCGGGACGGCCGTAGGGGCGAAGCCCCTGCGCTGGAAGGAGACGGGTTCCTGGTGCGCTGGCTCAAGGATGCCTACCGGCCGACCCTGGCGTGGTGCATCCGCTGGAAGAAGAGCGTGGTCCTGGGATCGGCCGGACTCGCCCTCGCCGCGCTGGCGCTGGCGACGACCTTCGGCTCCAGCTTCCTGCCCAGCTTCAAGGAAGGCACCTTCACGGTGATGATCATGACCCCGCCGGGCACCTCGCTGATCGAAAGCGATCGCCTGGTGCGTGGCGTCGAGGCGCGGATCGCGGACATCCCGGGGGTGCGCGATGTCGCCCGCCGCACCGGCCGGGCCGAGCGTGATCAGCACGCCGAACCGCCCTCGACCAGCGAGATGAATGTCACCATGGAGCCGGGCGCCCAGGACCGGGTCCGCACCGAGATCGATCGGATCCTCGCGCAGATGCCCGGTGTCGTCACCTCGGTGGGACAGCCGATCGAGCACCGCCTCTCCCATATCCTCTCCGGTACGCCGGCCGCCGTGTCGATCACCGTCTTCGGCGACGACCTCGATCGCTTGCGCGCCGTGGTGCAGGAGATCGAGGCAGTCATTAAAGGGGTCACCGGGGCCCGCGATGTGGTGGCCAACCGCGAGATCATGATCGCGACGCTGCCGGTGCGCTACCGGCACGAGGATCTCGCCCGCGCCGGCCTGACCCCGGCCGACGCCGCGGAACAGGTCGAACAGGCCCTGGCCGGCGTGCAGGTCGCCACGGTCAACCAGGGCATCCGGCGATACGACCTCACCGTCCGCCTCCATCCGGACGAACGCCAGACCGAGGAGCAGGTCGGCGAACTGGTGCTCACCAGCCCCTACGGCCCGCAGGTCCGCTTGCGCGAGGTCGCCGACATCGGTCTGGAGATGGCCTCCAACCTCATCGCCCGCGAGGGCGCCCGCCGCAAGGCGGTGGTGAGCTGCAATGTCGCCGACGGCCAGAACCTGGGCGACCTGGTGGTGGCGATCCGCCGGGTGGTCGATCCAGTCGTGGCCAAAGCCGGCCTTGCGGTGCATTACGGTGGGCAGTTCGAAGCCCAGCAGGAGGCCAGCCGGACCATCGCGCTGATGGGCCTCGCCGTGGTGGTGGTGGTCTTCCTCCTCCTGGCCGCAGCGCTGTCGTCAGGCAAGGCTGCCGGTCTGGTGATGCTCAACCTGCCGCTGTCGCTGATCGGCGGGATTGCAGCGGTGTACCTCGCCGAGTCGCCTTCGCTGGTCGGAAACACCCTGGCCCTGTGCGGACTGGGCGGCACCTACACGGCCCCGGTCCTGTCGATCGCCAGCCTGGTCGGCTTCATCACCCTGTTCGGCATCGCCGTACGCAACGGCATCCTGCTGATCAACCAGTACCAGTCGCATGCCGAGGAGGGCCGTCCGCTCCTGCAGGCGATCATGCACGGTTCCGAAGAGCGCCTCGTCGCCATCCTCATGACCGCCTTGTGCGCCGCCATCGGCCTCATCCCGCTGGCGATGATGACCGGCCAGGCCGGGGCTGAGATCCTCGCCCCGCTCGCCATCGTCGTGCTCGGCGGTCTGGTCAGCTCGACGATCCTGAACCTGGTCGTCGTGCCGGCCGCCTACGCCTGGGTCTTCGGGCAGGGCGACCGGCCGCATGGTTCCGCACTCGATGACAACTCCCCGTCGTCTGCATCCACCCCCTGAAACCAGGAGAAACGCATGTCCCTTCACCACCTCTCCACCGTCCTCCTCGGCGCACTGATCGCTCTCGCTGCGCCGCTCGCCGCTGCCGACGGCCACGACCACGCCGCTGAGGCCAAGCCGCTCGGCTCGCTGGTCATCGGTAGCCAGGCCATCGCGATCGCCACCGCCGGCGACCTCGCCGCCGGAACCGAGTTGCATGTCGAACTGCAGCTCAAACCGGAAGCCCCCGCGCCCAAGGCCATCCGTGTGTGGGTCGGCAGCGAGAACGCCCGCGGTTCGGTCAAGGCCAAGGCCGAGGCGGAGAAGGGCGCGAAGGGCGCCTACGAGGCGCATGTCGAAGTGCCCAAGCCGATCCCCGCCGATAGCAAGCTGTGGATCGCGATCGAGCAGGCCGACGGCCAGACAACCAAAGGCTCGCTCGCCCTCGCCCCGGCCGCAGCGCCCGTGCATACGCACGGCCCGGGCGACGGCCACGGGCACTGAGGATCAGGTCACCGGCGCGGCTGGCGGCTGGGCCGCCGCCTGCCGCGCCAGCTTCCGCTCCCACCACCAGGCGTAAAAGACCGGGACGCTGAACAGGCTGATGTAGTCGGCGATCATCCCGCCGATGACCGGCAAGACCATCGGGGTCATAAGTTCGGAGCCACGGCCGTCGCTCCACAGGATCGGGATCAACGCCAGCAGCGTCGTGCAGTTGGTCATGATGGCGGGCCGGCGACGGCGCAGGCCGGCCTGGAAGACGCGCAGATGCACATCCGCGACCGTCGTCGGGGCGGTCTTGAACAGGCCGTGCAGATAGGTGCCCAACAGGATACCGTCATTGAACATCACCCCGAGCAGGACGAGGAAGCCGACGATCACCGCCGTCGTCATCTCGGCGCCGTAGAGGTACACGGCAATGAATCCGCCTGCCGTCGTCACCGTGACATTGCAGGTGATGATGATCGAGGTGGTCAGCAGCGAGCGCGTGCCCCAGAGGATCAGCACCAGCATGACGCCCATCGCCAGACCGATGACCCAGGTCATGGTCTTGTCGGCCTTCATCTTCTGCTCGAAGCGGCCGACCCAGCGGTAGGTCGCGCCGGCCGGCAGGGTCAGTTCGCCGCGCGTCATCGCCTCCTGCAGCATACGTTCGGCGTCACGAACGACCTCGACCTCGGCGCGCTCATGGGCGTTGAGCAGGACATACTGCGTGCGCTTGCCCCCTTCGCTGCGGATCGCCATCGGCCCGATCGTCCAGGTGACCGCGTTGGGATCCTCGCGCTTCGCCGTCACGGTCACGGCAGCGTCCGGTCGTGCGGTCGCGCGGTGGTCCGGGCGTCGGACGGCGAGGGGATCTGCGATGTCAGCAGGCAGGGAATCGCCCGCAGGAAGGGTCAGCTCGGCCGTGGTCGCGGACAGCGGAGTGAGGTTGCGGGCGATGGAGAGCGGCTGCGTCCGCCGCCAGGCCTCCGGCGTGGTGCCCGCGAAGCGCAGGGTGTGAACGGTCGGCGAGGCGGTGAGCAGGCTCAGGGCGATGGCGCCATGCCCGGCCGCGACCGGGACTTGCAGTTGGGCGAACTCGTCGGCGTCGTCGCGCCGCTCGCGCGGGTAGCGGATGCGCACGTTGTAGCGCAGCGTGCCTTCGACCGAGGTGATCACCGGCATGCCGCCCAATGCCGATTCGACGGTGGACAGCACCTGCTCGGCGGTGATGCCGAAACGCGCCATCTTGCGTTCATCGAGACGGATCTCGGCGTAGGGCTTGCCCCCCTCGCGCTGCATCTGCACATCGGCTGCCCCAGGCACCCGCTGCACCACCTTCTCGGCCTGCTCAGCGAAGTTCTCGAGCGCGGCCTGGTCATCACCGAGGATCTGCAAGGCCATCAGCGAGCGGATGCCGGTGGACAGCATGACCACGCGCGTTTCGATCGGCTGCAGCCAGCTCGGCGCGACACCTGGGATGTCACTGACCGCGCTCAGGGCCTGACGCACCTCGGCCAGGGTGCGCGGACGGGTCCGCGTGCTGCCGTCCGCCTCGGTGATCTCATGCACCGGCCATTCCTGGTACGGCTTGAGCAGGACCACGGTTTCGATCATGCCGATCGGCGCCGGATCGAGGGCGGTCTCGGCGCGGCCCATCTTGCCCATCAGCGCCGCGACCTCAGGAACCGAGGCGATGGATCGGTTCTGCTGCATCATCACGCGCTGCGTCTCGCCCAGCCCGGCGGTGGCCGGAACCGAGGGCATGAACAGCAGCGAGCCTTCGTCGAGCGGCGGCAGGAAGCTGGCGCCGATACCGGGGAAGGCCTGGCGCATCGTCGCGTCGAAGCGCGTCGCCGTGAGGTCGGCGCCGACCAGGGCGAAGCCCTGGCGCAGCGGCCAGCTCATCGTCGCCCAGCCGGTGCCAAGCATCCAACCGAACAGCGCGACCGAGGCGATAGTCAGGCTGAAGGCGACCTTGTGGCGCAGCATGCGCGTCAGGGCCCAGTCGTAGGCGATGGCGATGCCATGGCTGACCGGATTCTCCTCGTAGCTGACCAGCTCCTCGCGGCCCAGGCGCCACACCGCATAGGCGGCGAGGATCGCTCCCAGCGGGGCGGCGATCAGGCCCGGCAGCACCACCGCCCAGCGGCCATGGTCGAGGGGGATGCGCAAACCCTCGGGCAGCAGGATCATGAACACGCTGCCGGCGAACAGGCCGGCGAAGGCCAGGACCACCGGCTTGCGCGCCTGCCACGGCGGCAGCAGCAGCCGGCACAGCACCGGCACCAGCAGCATGCCGAAGATGACCGCCGCACCGATCGCCAGGGTCTTGGTCGCGGCAAGCGGCTTGAACAGGCGGCCGGCCTGGTCGTCGAGCAGGAAGATCGGGATGAAGCTGATGATCGTCGTCGCAGCAGCAGTGATCAGGGCGCGCGACACCTCGCTGGTACCGGCAATGACTGCGTCCACGACCTCGGGGTCCATCGGCGAACTGGGCGGCGGCCTGCCCTCGCGGCTCCGCCGCTCCTTGAGCAGGACGAGATGCTGCGTGACGTTCTCGCACACCACGATGCCGAAATCGACCATCACGCCGATGGCGATGGCGATGCCGGCCAGGCTCATGATGTTGGCCGACATGCCCAGCAAATGCATGGCGAAGAAGGTGGTCAGCACGCCCAGGGGCAGAGCGAGGGCCACGGTCAGGCTGGCCCGGGCGTGCAGCATGAAGATCACGATGACCAGGCAGGTGACGATCAGTTCCTCGATCAGCACGCGCGCCAAGGTCTGGTTGGTCTCCAGGATGAGCTGCGAGCGGTCGTAGAAGGGCACCGCGACCAGGTCGTCTTTGCCCAAGGCAGGCGCCAGATCAGCCAGTCGCCGCTTCAGCGCCCCAATGACCGTCTTGGGATCCTCGCCCACGCGCATGGCGACAACCGCGCCGACCTGCTCACCCGACTGGTCGGCGAGCAGACCCTGCCGCACCGCCCCGCCGAGGTGGACCTCGGCGATATCGCCGAGCAGCAGGCCGGCGCTCTGCTGCTTGTTGCCCTGGATGACGATGTTCTCGACATCGGCGACCGAGCGGATGAACCCACGGCCGCGGATCATCGTCTCGATGCCGGACTGCTCGATCGACATCGCGCCGACATCGCGGCCGCCCGCCTTGACCGCATCCATCAGCATCTCGATGGTGAGGCCCTGTTCCTCCAGGCGGGTCGGATCGATATCGATCTGGTATTCGCGCACCACCCCGCCGGCCGCCGCGACCTCGGAGACCCCGCGCACCCCTTGCAGGGCGGGCACGACCACCTGATCGAGGATGTAACGCTTGCGCTCGACATCGGCCGGGCCTTGCAGGGTGAAGGCGAAGACCTGGCCCATGGCCGTGGCATCGGGACCGAGCTTGGCCTGGACCCCGCTGGGCAGCAGCCCCTGGATCTGCGACAGCCGTTCAAGGGTGCGCGTGCGGCACTCGTAGAGGTCGCGGTCCTCGTCGAAGATGACGTAGACATAGCTCGTGCCGAACAGCGACATGCCGCGCACCACGTTCACACCTGGTAGCCCTTGCAGTTCGCGCGCCAGCCGGCGCGTCACCTGCTCATCGACATCCTCCGGCGACTTGCCCGGCCATTCCGCCCAGACGATGACCTGGTTGTCGGAGAGATCGGGAATGGCATCGACCGGCACCTTGGTCCACGACCACAGTCCGGCTACCCCGAAACCGACGGTGAGGGCGATGGTGACCAGCCAATTGCGGATGAACCAGGCGATCATAACAGGAATGCCAAATGCTGGAATGCTGGAATGCTGGAATTGAAAGGCATGATCGGGCCATGCGAGATTGCGATGTGGACATCCTCCGGCGAACGACGGCTTTCGCGGTGCGCGTCATCCATCTGGTCGATGCTCTGCCACGCCGGACCTCGTGCGTTGAACTCGGCAGGCAGTTGATGCGCAGCGCCGCCTCGATCGGAGCGCACTGCCGCGAGGCTCGTCGCGCCAGGTCCACGGCAGAATTCCGCAGCAAGATCGCCGTCGCCCAACAAGAGGCCGAAGAGACGGTCTACTGGCTGCAGCTGATCGTCGATGCGGACATCATCACGGCACCACGCATCGTGGGCTTGCAGGACGAGGCCGCCCAGCTCCTGGCCATGCTGATCGCAGCCGAGCGCACCGCATCTTGCGCCAAACGCTGAGCTCTCCCTGTTTCCAGGATGTGGCTGGTGCTGCCTCATATTCCAGCATTCCAGCATTCCAGCATTTGGCATTCTCATCTGATCGAGCCATCAGGAAACAGCAGCGATGCCGATCCAGCAAGCTGGGCCTGGCTGTCGATGAGGAACAGCGCCTGGGTGGCGACTTCGTCGCCTGCATGCAGGCCGGCGCGGATGACGTAGCGGTCGTTGCCGGCTTCGTCTTCCAGGCGTGGGCCGAGGGCGACGGTCACCGGCTCGAACTGCACCGAGCCGTCGTCCTTGCGCGCCTTCACCCGCCAGGCGATGTGGCGGACGCCGGTCGAGAGGATCGCGGTCTTGGGCACCTGCGGGAAGCTGCCCCAGGTCTTCGGATCGACGGGATCGGCAGGAGTAAGGTCCGTCCCGAGCACCGCCTGGATACGGGCGTTGAGCAACGCGCCCGGCATGATGCGTTTGCGGCCATCCGAGAGATGCACGCGCACTTCGCGTGAGCGGATCTCGGGATTCAGCTCGTTCGACACCCGGCCGATCACCGCGTCGATCTCGGGCAGTTCGCCTTGATCGTCGCTGGACAGATGCACCCGCTGACCGGCACGCAGGAAGTGCACGCGCGGCTCGGGTACATGGAAGACCAGGGTGAGACGATGCGGATCGACCAGTTTGATCAGCGGCATGTCCGGCTGCAGCTCGCTGCCGACCATGAGGGTCTGGTTGACCATGGTCTGGTCGTCGAGGTAGGCCTGGCCGGCGGCCGGGCTGAAGATGGTCACCGTGTCGGTGGGCTGCTTGCCGGCCCGGATCGCTTCTGCGACATGACGCAGATTCCAGCGCACGAAGCGTTCCTCGATGGCGGCAGCCAGATCGGCATTACCCGAACGGATCGCAGCCGCCAGCTCGCCCTGGGCCTGAAAGGCTTCCGGACTGTAGAGGTCGATGATCGGATCACCGACCAGGACCTCCTGGCAGCAGCCGAAGGTCGCATCGTGGCGTTTGACGATGCGGCCGCCGATACGGGCGATAATGACCTGGGAGAAGCGCTCGTCGTATTCGGCTGCACCGTAGGCCCGGACCACCATCGTCGCCGGACCCGCCGTCACCGCCGCCGTCCTGGTGCCCATGCGACGCTGCTGCTCGCGCGTCAGATCCCCAGCCGTCACCCGCTCCATGTCCATGCCGCAAACCGGGCAACTGCCCGGCTTTTGGCCGATAAAGTCCATCATCGGGCAGGCCCAGCGTTCGCCGGTCGAGGCGTCCGCTCCGCCTTGCTCATGCGGGACGAAGAAGGTGGTGGACGGGATGGCGAGGACCAGGACGGATCCGAGGGTGAGTCCGGTCGCGGCGCTCAACCAGCCGTTCCATGGGCGCAGAGTGGGCATGGTCACTCCTCGACGACCTGGTTCTTCAGGGCGGACGGACCATAGCGATCGGGCTCGGCGGCGAACTTCGGCGGACAGGCCCTGCAGCCGAAGCCGATGGTCTTGCCCTGGTAGGTCGCGGTGGGGAGCTTCGGATCGACCGTCATGCCGCAGATGGCGCAGACCGTGTTGACCGGAACCGCACCGGATGGTGCTGCCACAGGTGCCGGAGTGGGTACGGCGGGCGCATCGACGACTGGTGCCGGGGCGGTCGGCGCAGCATGCCCGGCGTAGGCATCGTACTGCGCGGTGCGCAGGGCCGCCGTGATGACGGCGCCGACGAGGAAGCAGGCAGCGAAGATGAGGATGTGACGCGTCATGGGGAATTCGCCCGGGGATGCTGGTGGTCCGTGTCGGCGGCGGGCAGTTCGGGCGGTGCGAGTCGCCACAGTTCGGCCACCGCCATGCGGCTGTCGAGCCGGGCCATGATCGCACTCATCCCGGACTCGGCGATGCGGTCGAGCAGGTCCAGCGTGGCCATCACCGAGGCGCCACCGGAACCGACCTGTCTGATGACCGCATCATATTCGCTGCGCGTCCGCGCTGCGATGTCTTCGGCCGCCCGCTCGGCCAACTGCGCCTGGGCCAGGGCGCGCTGCGCACGGCCGACCTGGCTGCGCGCCATCCACAGGGCGCCGCTGGCCTCGTGACGGGCGGCGCGGGCGCGGGCGCGGGCAGCGTCCGCCGCGTCTCGGTAGGCCCGACGATGGATCGGCAGCGACATGCGGAAGGTCAGACTGAACGTATCGCTCTGCTCCATCGTGCCGACCGCTTCGCGCTCCCAGGCGAGACCGACGGCGGTCTCGGGATTGCCGCGCGCCTGTGCCTCGCGCTCCATCGCCTGCGCTTCGCTCAGCATGGCGGCGGCGGTGCGCGCCATCGGGTTGCCGGCATCCGTGATGGCCGCGGGATCCGGGGCGGCGAAGGGCGGCAGCGGCGCATCGGGTCGCAGGCCGAGCCGCCCGCGCACCATGGCGAGGGCGTCGGCCTGGCGGCGAGTGAGGTCCGCCGCCTGCACCTCCAACTGCTGCGCCTTGGAGTCGAGTGCCAGCACCTCGCCCAGCATGGCGCCGCCCGCCGCGACGCGGGCGCGCATGATGTCGCGCAGGGCGTCCAGGCGTTCGCGCATCTGGTTGACCAGGACCAGCGTGTCGCCGTCTGCGTTCCACTCGGCGATGCCGACCGCCACCTCGGCGGCATGTTCACCGATCAGGGCGGCGACCCCGGCGGCCTCCAGATCGACCTGGGCGAGGGCGTTCCGACGCATCGCCTCGCGTTCGCCCCAGCGTGGCAGGGACTGTTCGACCATGGCGCCATACATGGTCATCGACTCGCCCATGCGCGGGCGCATGCGGCCGAGATCCCCGCCGATCATCGGGTCGGGCAGGAGGTCGGCTGCCCCCGCTGCGCGTTCGGCGGCGACGACCCGGAAGCGCGCCGCGGCGATCGCCGGGGCCTGGGCCAGGGCTGCGCAGAACAGCCGCAAGGCGGCGTCGGCCTCCTGGGTCGCGGCAGCGGCAGGGCCCGGGTCCACGGGTGGCTGCGGGGGGGCATCTGCCGCCCACACGCAGGCAACGAGGAACGGAACGACAGCACCCCGCGCAAGTGGATGGGGAAGGCGGTAGGGCATGGTGTCAGCTACCAAGGTCGGCCCGGCCGCCGGTGTTCCATCCAGGGTTTCCCCTGCCGATTCAGCCCCGGCGATATCCGGCGGCGTCCGCGACCAGCAGGCGGCCGAGCAGCGGCACGGCGTCGATGCCGGCGGCGAGTCCTTCGGCCAGGCGCCGGCGCTGGATCAGACCCTGGAGCAGTTCACCGACGCGCCGACGCCGGCCGATGGCCCGGTTGAAGTCGGCGGCATAGCCGGCCAGGCCACGACTGCTGGCCAGGGCGCCAGCGAGGAGTTCCGCTCCACGCAAAGCCAGGCTCATGCCTTCGCCTGTGAATGGATCGCAGAAGCCCCCGGCGTCACCGACCAGGGCGACGCCGTCGGCGGCGATCGTGCGGCAGCCCTGCGGCAGACTGCCGGTGGCCATCACCGGCCCCAGGACGGCCTGGCGGGTGCGCGCGGCCAGGCCGGGGGTCGCGGCCAGCGCCGCGCGCAGCAGGCGGTCGCGCGGCATGCGCCGCAGCAGCCCGCCCGAGGCCGGGGCGAGCAGCAGGTTGAGATTGACCTCGCCATCGCCGAGCGGGCAGAGCCCGACCTGGCCGAGCGGACCGAGGTGCATCTCCCCGACCTCGCCGTGATCGACGCCATGCGCCCGCGCCACCAGGGCAAAGCGCATGCGGGAAGGCCGTCGATCGAGACCGCAGGCGCGGCGCACCAGACTGCCGCGACCATCGGCTCCAATGACCAGCCGGGCATGATGGCGGTGCCCTTGCGTGGTGCGCAGTTCCCAGCCATCACCCTCGCGCTGCAGGCTGCTGACCCGGGCCTCGCGCACCAGGCGGCAACGGGTCGCGGCCGCCTCCTGCAGGGCGAGATCAAGGCGCTCGCGGCGCACGCCCAGGCCGAATGGGACCGGCGGAGCCAGCCCCAGGATCGGCTGGTAGGGCACGGCGTGGCCGCCATGCGGACCACGCAGCGCCAGCCCGCTCAGGCGCTTGGCCCCCGTGGCGCACACCGTCTCCAGAAGCCCGGCCCGATCGAGCACGCCGAGACCGCCCGGCGACAGGTATTCGCCGCACGGCCGGTGCCGGGGGCTGGCCTCGGCATCGAGCAGCACGATGCGCCGGTCGGGCGCAGCCCCGGCCAGCAGCCAGGCGCACAGCGCTCCGGCCGGCCCGGCCCCGACAATGGCGATGTCGCACGCGTCCATCCCCGCAGCCTCGCGATTCCGGGCGCAGCGGCCACAGTACGCCCGTACCCCGGTTGTCAGACCCATGGACGCGGCCACGCTAGGGACATGCCGTCGCGTCGCCGCTCGTGGCTGGTCGCCCTGCTTGCCCTGCTGGCCGGCCTGGCCCTGTGGGGCTGGGACGACCTCTTCACGGATCTTGGCACAGAGCATCCTGGCCTCCACCGGATGCTGGGCGGCTTCGAGTTCCTGCTGCTTGGGCCGGGCATGGCGGTGATGGCCTTCTCCGTGTCCGAGTATCTGCGCCTGGCGGCCCAGGCCCTGGCCAGCGAGCGGGAGCGCTCGCGTCAGCAGCGCCTCGTCGCCCTCGGCCGGGTCGCCGCCGGTCTCGCCCACGAGGTGCGCAATCCGTTGCACAACATCCGCCTGCTCGTCGAGGAGGGCCGCCAGACCGAGGATCCCGCCGAGCGCGCCGCCCTGCTGCAGCGCGTCGATGCCAACGTGCGCCGCATCGACCGGGCCGTCGAGCTGGTCTATCGTCTCGCCCGGCCTGCGCTGGCCGGAAGCGACGGCTCGCACTGCAACCTCGCCACGACGGTCAGCGAAGCCGTGGCGGCCGAGACGGTGGCGTGCGCCGGTCGCGCGATCATCCGCCTGGCCGACACACCGCCGGCGACCGTCGCCTGCCCGGCCGAAGACCTGCGCATGGCCCTCGACAACCTGCTGCGCAATGCGACCGCCGCCGCCGCCGAGGTCCACGTCGCGGTGCAGCGTCAGGACGCGCACTGGGAGATCCTGGTGCGCAATCCGGGCGTGCTGCCCGCCGCCGTCGCCGCGCTGGGTCAGGGCGACGCCCTCGCCAGCGCCAAGCCGGATGGCCTCGGCCTGGGGCTGGCGATCTCGCGCCAGCTGATCGAGGAGGTGTCGGGCGAGCTGACCATCGCGCAGCACGGCGGCGAGGTGCAGGCGCGGATCATCCTGCCTGCGGTGGCGGCATGAGCAGTACGCGCGTGCTGGTGGCCGAGGACGAGGTGGATGCCCGCGAACTGACCGTGCGCGGCCTGGTGCGCCTGGGCTTCCAGGCCGAAGGTGCGATCGATGGCCGCGACGCGTTGGACCGGCTTGATCGCGGCTGGGATGCCGTGGTCACCGACATCCGCATGCCCCGCCTCGACGGCCTGCAGCTGTTGGGCGAGCTGCGTACCCGTCTGCCCGGCGCCGTGCGTGTGGTGATGACCAGCTTCGGCGACAAGGAGAGCGTGCTGGCCGCGCTCAACGGCGGGGCCGATCACCTCGTGGAGAAGCCCTTCGCCGTCCGTCAGCTGGCCGACCTGCTGACCCGCCTGATCAGCGAGCGGCGCGATGCCTCCGGCGTCGATCAATTGTTCGCCCGCCGCCTGGCGACCCTGCCGCTGACGCCGCGCGAGCGTGAGATGGTCGTGCTGGTGCTGAAGGGCCTCGCCAACAAGGACATCGCCGAGAACCTCGGCATCGGCGAGCAGACGGTGAAGAACGCGCTGGCGGCGGTCTATGCCAAGCTGGGCATCAGCACGCGCAGCCAGCTGTTTCATCACGTGTTTCCGGTCTAGGGCGGGATCCCGGCTGGTGGCCGGCCCGGTACCACCGTACCCTGTCGTTCGAGCTCCTCCGTGACTACGGTGCGCGGCATGCCCGCCCGGAACGAGCCACCCGGTGGCGCCCCGCAACCAGGCGGATGGCACCGCTACCTGCCCTTGCTGCTGCTGATCGCCGCCGGCCTGGCCGCCGTCCCCTTCGCCGGCCGCGTCGTCATCGCCAACGGCAACAGTTCCTGGACTGACGCCCAGGGGCCGTCGGCCACCGCGCTGGCTCAGGTCGAGTCGCGTTTCGGCCGCCAGGACGGCTTCGTCATCATGGTGTCCGCCGCCGATGTCCTCGCCGCGCCGGTGGTCGCCTGGCAGCAGCGCCTCGGCGCAGCGGTGACCACCCTGCCCGGCGTGGCCGGCATCGACAGTCTCGCCACCGCCCAGGATGTGCAGCTCGACGAGGGCGAACCCGTGCCGGTGGCGCTGCTGGCCCAGCCGCGCGAACGCATCCTCGCCCATCCTCTGTACCGCAACCTGCTGATCGCCGCCGATGGCCGGGCGGCCGGCATCCTTGTGCGTCTCGCCACCACGGTCGATGCCGACGCCGGTATCGCGCTCGAACAGCGCCTGCGCAAGCTGTTGGCGTCCACGCCACCGCCCTCCGGGGCCGAGGCCGTGCTCGGCGGCCTGATGTGCCAGCAGCAGGCGATCAACCGGGCGGTCGCCGCCGACCAGCGCCTGACCGTGCCGGCCAGCCTGGGCCTGCTTGCCTTGGTGCTGCTGAGCGTCCTGCGCGATCTGCGGCTGGCCGCCCTCGCCCTGCTCGCTGTGGGCGGGGCGCTGGCCTGGACCTTCGCGGCGCTGGCCCTGGCCGGCCGACCGGTGGACGCGATCCTCGGCCTGCTCCCGCCGCTGGTAATGGGCATCGGCGTCGCCACCAGCCTGCATCTGGCCTTCGCCATGGCCGAGACCGTCTCCGGCTGCGACCCGCATCCGGGCCGGGCGGCCCTGCGCCGCACGGTCATGCCGCTGCTGCTTGCCACCTTCACCACCATGGCAGGGGTCGGCGGGCTGTGGTGGGGCGCCGTGCCGGCGGTGCGCGACTTCGCCCTGTGGGGTGCGCTGGCCGTGCTGCTGGCCGCCCTCTGGCCCTTCCTGCTGCTGCTGGCCACCGCCCCCCTGCTGCCCCCGGCGACGTGGACGCGGCTGCACGACGGCTGGGCGGGCCGACGGCTCGGACGGTTTCTCGGCCGCATAGCGGGCGGTTGTGTCCGGCATCGACGCTGGGTGCTGGCCGGTTATGGCGTGGCCATCGTCGCCGGACTCCTTGCCTGCAGCCGCCTGCGCGTCGATGCCGATTTCGTCCACGCCCTGCCGGCGGACGATCCGGTGCGTCAGGCCCATGCCGCCATCGACAGCCGGCTGACCGGTACGCTGGCCTGCGATGTGCTCATCGATCCCGGACACGCTCCGACGGCTGCGGACCTCGCCGCCCTCGCCACGCTCACCGCGGCGCTGCGTGCCGACCCCGGCTTCGTCCATGTGCTCTCGCTGACCGACGCGGTCGAGCTGGTGCGTGGCGGCACCGGACGCGAGGCGCTGGCCGTGGCCGCCGATTTGCGCCTGTTCGCACGTGAGGTGCACCAGCGCTTCGTCGGTCCATCGCTGAGCAACGGCCCTGGCACGACCTTGCGCCTGCAAGCGCGCCAGTCGGACGGCAGCGTGGCCGAAGCCAGCGCCGCCGCCCGGCGTGCGGAGGCGGCCGCCCGCGCCGCCTTCCCCGGCGCCACCGTGGCGGTGGCGAGCGGCGCCCTGCTGCTCGACGAGACCACCGGCCGCATCGTGCCTGCCATTGCCCAGGGCCTGGTCGTCTCGCTGGCGGCCAACGTGATCCTGCTGCTCATATTCCTGCGCCGGCCATGGCTGGCCCTGGCCGCCCTGCCGCTCGCCGGTCTGCCGCTGCTGTTCACCTATGCCGCCCTGCCGGCGGTGGACTGGCCGCTCGACATAGGGATCTCGATGATCGCCTGCGTCGCCCTTGGCATCATCATGGATGACGCCATCCACATGACCTATGCCCTGCATCGCCACGCCGATGCGGCCGAGGCCGCGCGCGACATCGGCCCGGTGCTGACCGCTGCCTGCCTCGCCCTGTCGCTGGCATTCAGCGCCTGCGCCTTCGGCGGCTTCTCCTACACCCGCCGCTTCGGGGTCCTGCTCGCCACCGCCTTCATCGTCGGCCTGATCGTCAACCTGACCCTGGCCCCTGCGATCCTGCGTAAAGGTGAAAAGCCATGATGCGACTGCTGCTGGCCGTGGCGCTCTGCGCCACCCTGTCCACCGTCGAGTCCGCACCGCTGGACGAGCTCGTCCTGCCCGACCATCGTGGCGGAACCTGCCGGCTGGACGGGGTTCGCGACCGCCTGCTGATGTATTTCCGCACCGGCGAGCGCGTGGTCGCGAAGCGCTGCGACCAGGTGCTGGCGAAGCGCCTCGGCCCCGGGCGCCCGCTGGTGCGGGTGATCGACGGCCGCGAATACCCGCCCGAAGACCGCG
This sequence comes from bacterium, assembly GCA_020047915.1. Lineage (GTDB taxonomy): Bacteria > Planctomycetota > UBA11346 > UBA11346 > UBA11346 > UBA11346. The sequence goes on from JAIFND010000229.1 coordinate 22,363, forward strand.
CCACGCTCACCCGGCGCATCGCCGATGCGGTGGGGGATGAACCGGTCACCTTCCTGCTCGACTGGGATGGGGCGGTGGCCAGGCGTCTGGCCCTTCCCGAGGCCCCGCTGCTGTTCGTGGGCATCGCCGCCGATGGCCGGGCCACCGGCTCGACGCCCTGCTCCTTCGATCGCGACAGCCTGAGCCGCGTCCTGGCGCTGCTGCCGGCCCTTGATCAGACCGCCTTCACCGCCGACGACCTCGCCATCATCAAACGCTCGCCCAAGGACGCCCGCCCATGAGCCTGATCGACAACCTCGACCAGCAGACCCACCTCGACGGGGACGCCCAGCTCCACCAGCGCTACGTCACCGCCATGTTCGAGGAGATCGCGCCGCGTTACGACAGCTTCACCCGCTGGTTCAGTTACGGCATGGATGCCGGGTGGAAGCGTGAGCTGGTGGCGGCGGTGCTGCGTCACGCCCCGGCCGATGCGCGCAGCGTCCGTGATCTCGCCTGCGGCACCGGCGACCTCGCCTGCGCTATGGCCGAGGCCATCCCTGCGGCCGCGGTCGAGGGCGTCGATGTCGCGGCCGGCATGATCGCGCGGGCCAGAACGCACGCGCGCATCTCCTACCGGGTCGGTGACGCTACCCGGCTGGCGGATGCGGACGGCAGCGTCGATGTCGTCAGCATCGGCTACGGCCTGCGCAACTTCCCCGACCATCGCGCCGCGCTGGCCGAGGTCGCACGCGTGCTCCGTCCGGGCGGCGTGGTCGCCATCCTGGAATTCACCCGGCCGCGCTGGCTGGTCTGGCGCTGGCTGCTGCTGGCCTACCTGTGGACGGCGGGGATGCTGTACGGCTGGCTATGGCACCGGCATGGTCCGGTTTACGGCTACATCGCACATTCGATCGCCCGCTTCGTCACCCGCCGCCAACTGGTCGCCGACTGCGCCGCCGCCGGCCTGACCATGGTCCACGAGGGCCACGCCCTGGGCGGAGGGATGTGCATCCTGGTTGCGCGCAAGGGATAGACGCAGGATCCAGCCTGCGGCCGACCGTGTCGCAACAACAGTGAGCGCATCCTGGGGTGATCACCCTATCGACGACCAGCCGTTCCCGGGATCAAGTAGGCTCGACGATGATCTTCACCGACCATTACCGGGTCCTGGGCATCGCATCGAACGCCAGCCCAGCCGTCATCAAGAAGGCGTACCATAAGCTGGCGCGCGCCCACCACCCCGATGTCAGCAAGTCCGCCGGGGCCGAGCAGCGTTTCACGGCGATAGCCCAAGCCTACGAAACGCTCCACGACACGAAGCGACGCGCCGATTACGACCACCTACGCGCCGCAGGCTGGAAGGAGGGCGACGAAATGTCCGCTCCGCACCCGGCCGGCGGCACGTATGCGGATGGCGCGGCGCAGGAGAGCGCGGACCTCGAACGCTTCCGCGACTTGTTCCGCGCCCAATTCGCCAGGCGGTCAGGCCACGACGCGCAGCAGGAGGTCTTCGATGATCCCAGCGAGGATCTCCACTACGCCCTGGGCGTCAGCTTGGAGGAATCCTTCCGCGGCGGCGAGCGCAATCTCCATCTGCAGGCGCCACGTACAGGCGGAGCAGGCCGCTCCATCACGGTGAAGATCCCCATCGGCGTGGTCAACGGCACCAGGATACGTCTGCAGGGCCAAGGCCGGCCGGGCGCGGGTTCGCGGCCCGCAGGCGATCTGTATCTCGACGTCGAACTGGCGCCCCACCGTCTGTTCCAGGTCGAGGGTCATGACCTGATGCTGGATCTGCCGATCGCTCCATGGGAGGCCGTCCTCGGCGCCGAGGTCGCCGTGCCGACACTTGGCGGCACCGTCACCGCCACCATCCCGCCCGGAGCGCACAGTGGCCAGAAGCTGCGACTGAGGGGGCGAGGGCTGCCCGGCAATCCGCCTGGCGATCAATACCTGACCCTTGGCATCACCATGCCGCCGCAGGCCAGCGAAGCCGCCAGGAAGCTGTATCGAGAACTGGCTACGGAGTCGGCCTTCGATCCGCGAGCCAATCTCAGCGCCTGAACAGGCCTGGATTCGAACACCCGCTGATCGACGGCCGTCTTCGCCGACGCCGCAAACGACAGGGGATAATACCCCATGAACATCAGGCCCCCAGGCCGGATGCTGCGGCCGATCACCCATGATCATCCCCCCAGCCCAAGGCGCAGCCCATGACTAAACGCATTGTCGCGATCGAACCGACGCACAGCACGCCAGCGCTGCTCAACACCCTGCTCAACCAACGTCTATCGGAGGCGGTCGATCTGCAGATGATGCTGAAGCAGGCGCACTGGAACGTGAAGGGCTCGAACTTCATATGCCTGCATCAGTTGTTCGACAGCATCTATAATTCGGTGGTCGCTTCCGTCGATCAGATCGCCGAGCGCATCGTGCAGACGGGCGGCATCGCCGAAGGCACGGTGCGGGCCTCGGCGGCACGTTCGCGCCTGGCCGATTATCCCCTGACGCTGTCCGAGGGTCCGGCACATCTCGAAGCGGTGGCGAAGGCCCTGACCACCTTCCGGCATGAGGTCCGCAATACCGTCGATGAAGCCGATGAGATGGGGGATGCCGAGACTGCCGATCTCTTCCTCGGCATTTCGCGCAGCCTGGACAAGTGGGTGTGGTTCGTCGAGGCGCACGGGCACGTCCCGACCTGATCCGCTGGATGATATCACGCTGTAGTTCTACGATTCCCCGACGTGACTGCTCAGGGCTTCGCCCAATGGCGTAAAGGCAAGCCGGGGGTATGTGGTTCTGCGTCGAAATCCGTAGGTTGGATGGAATCAAGGCGGAAGGAGGAAGGCAGAAGGCGGAAGAGTTGCTGGGGGGCTGCGGTTGGATGCCGTGCGACGGGGCATCGTCATCGCCCGATCGGGCGCGGTACATCGGCATGTGCAACCCGCGCCCGTCGGCACCACCTGACATTTCTTCCGCCTTCGGCCTTCCGCCTTCCGCCTTCCGCTACAAACCTGGGATAAACCGAGAGATACCCACGCATCTCGGAACAAAGGCTTACCTTTACGCCATTGGGCTTCGCCCCCGTGGCCCTGTGGGCCGCGGGGGCGAAGCCGGCGAAGCCCCTGAGCTGTCACTCTGCTTTATGGCACCGGGCAATTGCCAACCCCACGCGACCGGCCACGGCTGACCGAGCGCGTGACGGCCCTCCTACTGCTCAACCAGGTTTTCCGCGTTCGCTTTTTCCGGTACGCTGGCGTCCTGGTTGCCACTGCCGTCCGTGCCTCCACCGCCCTCAGGGCAGGCAGCGTCGAGCATCAGGGTGGCGGCCGCCATCGCAGCCATCATCGCATCCCGAGGTGAGTGTCTGATCGTATCCATTGCGGAGCTTCCTGCGTCGGTGAGGCGTGGCTGTCCTATTCATCGCACCTGCCACGGCTTTTGCGATGGGGTGTTCACCTTATGGAAACGCCTGATTAATCAGAGGATATTCACGATGTACCATCCATGCACCAGGCCCTCGGGCGGCAGCGCCGGCGAGCCATCTCAGCGAAGGATCCTTCATGTTCTCGTGGGCCATCACGTTCTTCATCATCGCCATCGTCGCCGCCCTGTTCGGCTTCAGCGGCATCGCCCAGGACATGGCCTACATCGGCAAGATCCTGGCTGTCGTCGGACTCGTCCTTGCGCTCATCACGTTCTTCATCCACCGCCGGTCACGGCATATCTGATGGGAGGATCCGAGGCCCTCCCGGGCCTGCGCCAAACGCAGGCTTACGTCTATTCCTCGGAATCACCCAGGTGCCGACCATGTTTCGCCTGACCTCCATCATCCTCGTCATCGCCATGCTCGCCGGGCTCTTCATCCTCGGCGGACGTACGCACACCGCCGTGCACGTCGGACTCTATACCGTGATCATCACCGTCATCCTCGTCTGCGGAGCCATTCTGCTCCGAAGACGAGCCGAACATCGGAGAAAACCATGACCACCCTCGATTCCCCTCCCATGCCCCACCCGAAGGACAACCCATGACTGCCGCACTACCCCTGACCGCGATACCCAAGAAGGTCAAGAGCGACCTCCAGATCAAGACTGACGTCCTCTCCGAACTCCAGTACGAACCTGCCGTAAAGGTCACGAACATCGGCGTCCTGGTCAAAGAGGGCATCGTCACGCTGCATGGCTCGACCGCCAGCCATGGCGAGAAGTGGCATGCCGTGCAGGCGGCCAAGCGGGTTGCAGGCGTGAAAGGGATCGCCGATGAGATCACCGTGGTCCTGAGCGAACCGCATCGGCGTACGGATGCGGACATCGCGACCGCAGCCGTCCATCAGCTCGAGTGGTCCACCACCATACCGATGGGCACCACCAGGGTCACGGTCCGCGAAGGCTGGGTCACCCTGGAAGGCGACGTGGAATGGTGGTACCAGAAGAATGCGGCCGAAGACGTCCTCCAGTACATGATCGGAGTCAAGGGCATCCGCAACCTGATCAACATCAGACCGCTGATTTCCGCCGTCGATGTCGAGCAGTCGATCCGCGCCGCCTTTGATCGCCACGCTATGCTTGATGCCCGCAAGATCGAGGTCGAGACCTATGGCAGCAAGGTGACGCTCATCGGAAAGGTCGCCAACAGTGCCGAACGCGATGAAGCGGAACGGGTCGCCTGGGCCGCGCCCGGCGTGCTGTCGGTGGACAACCAGATCAAGCTGGAGTGGGGCTGGGGGATGTTCGTCTGATCACCGGTTCCCATGTGATCGACGCCCAGCCCGGCCTAGTCGGGCTGGGCGTTCGTGATCGCAGCCTCGATCATCACGATGGATTCGAGGGTCGGAACACCAGTGAGGTCCGGATCCAATGGCGTTGCGTTAAGGACTCTTGGGGACGCAAGGCGGAAGGCGGAAGGCGGAAGGCGGAAGGCGGAAGGCGGAAGGCGGAAGAGTTGCTGA
>JAIFND010000092.1 GCA_020047915.1 bacterium
GGGTCGAGAAGAACATCGCCAGGAAGATGTTCCACATGCCCTTCTGGGCGTAGATCGTGCAGATCTCGACCACCTTCTTGCTGTCCTCGGTGCTCGCCTTGGTCGCACCTTCGAGCTTCATGTTCTTCTTGATGAACTCGACGGCCTTGTAAGCGCCGGCCACCACCGCCTGGGTCGAAGCGCCGGTGAACCAGTAGATCAGCGCGCCGCCGGTGATCAGACCGAGCAGGAACGGGGCGTAGGTCAGGCCGAGTTTGGAGACTTCCGTGGTGTTCTCGAGTCCACCGGTCAGCTCCATGATGATCGAGAAGATCATCGTGGTCGCACCGACGACCGCAGTACCGATCAGCACCGGCTTGGCGGTTGCCTTGAAGGTGTTGCCGGCGCCATCGTTCTCCTCGAGCAGCTCCTTGCCGACCTCGAAGTTGGTGTCGAAGCCGTAGTCGCGCTTGACCTCGTCCTTGATATTCGGGATCGACTCGATCTGCGACAGCTCGAACACCGACTGGGCGTTGTCGGTCACCGGGCCGTAGGAGTCCACCGCGATGGTGACCGGGCCCATGCCGAGGAAGCCGAAGGCGACCAGGCCGAAGGCGAAGACGGCGGCCATGGTGGCGCCGATCTCGGGCGTGGTGGTGGCGGCGAGGGCGGCATTCAGGCCCATGCCCGACACCCAGTAGGCGATGCCCATCAGGCCGACCAGCATCATACCCAGCCAGTAGGCGCTGAAGTTGCCGGCGGTGAGACCAGCCAGGATGTTCAGCGAGGCGCCGCCTTCCTTCGAAGCGGTCACCACCTCACGCACATGGCGCGAGTGGGTGCTGGTGAAGACCTTGACCAGCTCGGGGATGATCGCGCCGGCCGCGGTGCCGCACGAGATGATCAGCGAGAGCTGCCACCACAGGTCGCTGCTGTGCTCGCCGACGCCCATAACCGGGATGAGCATCTTGGAGAGGACGAAGGTGACCACGATCGAGACCACCGAGGTCAGGATGACCAGCGTGGTCAGCGGGATCTCGTAGTTGAACTTCACCGCGTTGCCGAACTTCGGCTTGGCGATGAACCAGTCGTTGAGGAAGTAGCTGCCAACCGAGGTCAGGATCATGGCGACGCGCATGGCGAAGATCCACACCAGCAGCTGGACCTGCATGGTCGGGTCGTGCACGGCGAGCATGATGAAGGTCACCAGCGCGACGCCGGTCACGCCATAGGTCTCGAAGCCGTCAGCCGTCGGGCCGACCGAGTCACCCGCGTTGTCACCTGTGCAGTCGGCGATCACGCCGGGATTGCGCGCATCATCCTCCTTCACCTTGAAGACGATCTTCATCAGGTCTGAGCCGATGTCGGCGATCTTGGTGAAGATGCCGCCCGCGATGCGCAGCACCGCCGCGCCCAGCGACTCGCCGATGGCGAAGCCGATGAAGCAGGGGCCGGCGAGGTCATTGGGCAGGAACAGCAGGATGGCGAGCATGATGATCAGCTCGGTGCTGATCAGCAGGGTGCCGATCGACATGCCCGACATCAGCGGGATGCCGTAGCAGGGGTAGCCCTTGCCCTTCAGCGCCGCGAAGGCGGTGCGGCTGTTGGCGAAGGTGTTGATGCGGATGCCGAACCAGGCCACGCCGACGGATCCGAGGATACCGACCAGCGAGCACAGCAGGATCATCACCACCTTGTAGGCGGAGAGGCCATGGCCGACGTTGCCGGCGGCGTCGACCGTGCCGTTCGGGGTGAGGAAGCCGAAGTACGCGATGATGACCACCGCGATCAGCGCCCACAGGATGCCGAGGAACTTGGTCTGGGTGATGAGGTAGGTCTTGCACGTCTCGTAGATCAGTTCCGAGATGTCGCGCATCGACTTGTGAACCGGCAGGTTCTTGACGTTGCTGTACACCATCAGGCCGAACAGGAAGCCGATGACGCACACCACCAGGCCGGAGAGCAGCAGGCTATGGCCGCTCATGCCCAGGAAGGTGGCGATCTTCTCATCGGCCAGGTTGGGCAGGACGAGATTGACCTCGCCACCATGCGCGACCTTGGCGACCGGGGCCGCCGCAGCAGCAGTAGTCGGGGCGACGGCAGGCGCCTGCTCCTGAGCCGCCAGCGGCAGGGCCGCCAACAGCAGGACGAGCAGGGCGCGGGTGGTGGACGCGAACCAGCTGCTGGTACGGGACAGCGGCGGGGCGCAGGCATGACAGTCCATAGGACCTCCGGTCGGGGCATCTGATCTACAGACCTCTATATCCGGAAGTTGCATTTGCCCTTCGCGCCTACCTATGACGTAAAACGAACCCCTTCGCATGCACGACACGCATGTGTTGTCATCTCATTTGAGAATCATTCCCGTAAATACGAGCGGGCTACGAGGTCTCTGGCATGACGATAAGCCTGTCGCATCCCCTACGTTTCTCGTATTCCGCCTAGTTCAAAGGAGCGTGTTGCCGTCCCAAAGTTCAAATGAGCGAATTTGTACTAGTGTCATGCGAGTCGATTCCGGCCCGAATTCCGCCATGTGGCCAGAAACCACCAACTGCGATCGGGCAGTCATCTGATTGCCCATCCGGTCTGCCGGCAGTGCGGCGTGGCATGGACTGGCCAGCGTGCGCATCATCGTGCCAAGACACCTCAAACCGCAGCGTGGAACCAGCCGCCAGGCACCTTGATCATAAGCAGCGCGCACAGGACGACCAGATCCGCCTACGGCGCCGGGGTCAGCGCCAGGTCGAGATCGACGCCAACGATGTCCCCGACCGTGACGAAGACGATGCGCGGGGTGCGGATGCCCCAGTCGCGGATGTTGAGGTCGAGATGCGCGGTGGCCCGTCCGCCTGCAATCTTCACCGGAAAGCTCACCGGCTTGCCGATCCCCTTCATCGTCCAGGTGCCGGTGGCGGTTCCGCCGGTCGCATCCGGCGTCCAGCCTGTAAGGGCGAAGGAGACGCGCGGGAAGGCCACGACGTCCATGACGAAGTTGTGCAGACGTTCATCGCGCCCGCTGTCGCTGGTCTCCATGCTGGCAGCATCGGCCTCGACCGTCCCGCCCGGCGCCGCCACATCGAGATGCAATGTACCGGCCACCAGCTTGGCGGTGCCGGTGAAGTCGTGGAAGGTGCTGGTGCCGGAGAAGGCGATCTTCGACTGCGCGGGATCGACGGTGTAGTCGGCGGCGCTGACAGCGATGGCGGCGAGAAGGGCGAGGAGGATGCGCATGACTGGCCTCAGGCGTGACGATGAAGGAGGATGCCCTCGGCGGTCAGGCCGGGGCCGAAGGCGTAGGCGGCGAGTGGTCCGGACCACGTGTCACGGCACATGTCACCGATGATGGCGAGCACCGTTCCGCTGCTGCGGTTGCCAGCCACGCGCAAGGCTTCGCGGCTGGGCGCCAGGGCTTCGCCCGGCAGGGCGAGCACGCGCTGCACGTCGTCGAGGATGCGCGGACCACCCGGATGCACCGCCCAGCGGCAGACATCGCGGCCGACCCCACCAAGCAGTTCGTCGGTAAGTCCGGGCAGGGCGCCGCCCAGGGCGCGCGATACGAACGGCGACAGGCGCAGGCGGAAGCCATCGGCGGCCGCGATCCACGCCATCTGATCCGCCGAATCAGGCACCACGGCGCAGGCATCGCGCACCAGACGCAGGCCCAGGCCGCGCGGCCCGTCGCCCGCCTCGACCACGGCGGCCGAAGCGCCATCGGCGAACAGGCAGGCGGCGATCAGCGCGTCGTCATCGGGGCCGGTCTGGAGATGCAGCGAGGACAGTTCGCAGCACACCACCAACACCTTGGCGGTGGGATCGGCGCGAACCGTGGCCGCGGCGATGCGCAGGGCCGGCATCGCGGCGTAGCAACCCATGAAGCCGACCATGGTGCGCCGGGTCGAGCGCGGCAGGCCGAGGGCATCGATGAGTAACAGGTCGAGGCCGGGGGCGACCGCGCCGGTGCAGGTGGCGACGACCAGATGGGTGATCGCCGGCAGCCCGTCGGGGCAGGCCTGGCGCACCGCCTGCACCGCCAGCGGCGGCGCGAGGCGGGCGAAGGCGCGGCTGCGTACCAGGGCATCGGCAGCCGGGGCCCCGACCGGATACATCGCTTCGCCCTCGGCACCGAACAGGTCGAGCACGGAATGGCGCAGGGTCACGCCGGAACGCTCGGCGAAGCGGTGCAACCGGGCCGGGTCGCTGCCCACGGGCAGGCGCTTCGCCATCCAGGTGGCGAACTCAGCCTGGGCCAGCGCAGGCCCGGGCTGGGCGTGGGCGATGCGGGTTATCCAGGCGTCCATGTCCGTGATCGTCGCGCCACGGCCGGGGCCGGCTACGGTACGGTGGTAATGTCCCTGCCGCGCGCGGGCAGCCAACGCTGCAGGGCCTCGACCAGCTGGTGTTCGCGCACCGGTTTGGGGATATGGTCGTCCATGCCCGAGGCGAGGCAGCGCTCGCGGTCGCCGCTCATCGCGTTGGCAGTCATGGCGAGGATCGGCAGGCGCGACCGCCCGGTCTGCGTCTCGTGGGCGCGGATCGCAGCGGTGGCCTCATAGCCGTCCATGACCGGCATCTGGCAGTCCATGAACACCAGGTCGAAGGTCGAGGCGACGCAGGCGGCCACCGCCTCCTGTCCGTCGGCCGCCACCACCACCTCGACCCCCAGCCGGCCGAGCATGATGCGCGCCAGCTTCTGGTTGATCGGATTGTCCTCGACGAGCAGCACCCGGGCCGAGAAGCGAGCCGCCGGAGCAGACGGGGTGGAGGCCGGCTGGCCTTCGCGGATCGAATGTCGGGTGACCAGTCCGGAAAGACCCTGGCGCTGCTGCGCGATGGCGGTGGCCACCACCGAGCCGAGCACCTCGAGGCGAACCGGCTTGACCAGGTAGCCGGCGAAGCCCAGTTCGCCCGTGCGCTGGGCATCGCCGCGCAGGCCGGACGACGAGAGCAGGATCAGTGGCAGCCGGGCGGTCGCCGGATCGGCCCGTAACGCGGTGGCGAAGGCCAGGCCGTCCATGCCCGGCATGTGCAGGTCGGTGATCACCGCGGCGAACGCGGTGCGGCGGGCGGTCTCCAGGGCCAGCACGGGGTCGATCTCATGCACCGCCGAAGCCCCCAGGGCGGCGAACTGCTCGCACAGGATGCGGCCGTTGATTGCGCTGTCCTCGACCACCAGCAGATGGGCGCCGGACAGGCCCGTGGCCGGCACGGTGGGGAGCGGCGGCGATAGGTCCGCAGGCAGCGGCAGGCGCACCGTGAACTCGGAGCCGAGCCCCTCGCTGCTGCTCACCGTGATCGAGCCGCCCATAAGTTCGGCCAGGCGCCGGCAGATCGCCAGGCCCAGGCCGCTGCCGCCGAAGCGCCGGTTGGTCGAGTCGTCGGCCTGCACGAACGGGGCGAAGAGCCACTGCTGGCGCTCGGCCGGGATGCCGATGCCGGTGTCGCTGACCGTCAGAGTCAGGGAGGCGTCCTGCCACCCCAGGTCGATGAGGATATGGCCATGCGCGGTGAATTTGACCGCGTTGCCGACCAGGTTGGCGAGGATCTGCCGCCAGCGCCCGGGATCGCCCAGCACCCGACGCGGCAGGTCGGGGGCCACGCGCACCAGCATCTCGACCTCGCTGCCGGGCAGTCGGGTGCGGAACAGTTCAGCCACGTCATAGAGCGAGAGGACCGGGTCGAAGGGGATGCTCTCCAGGCTCATCTTGCCGGCATCGATCTTGGAGAAGTCGAGGATGTCGTTGAGCAGGGTCAGCAACGCCTCGGCCGAACGGTAGGCGGTGCGCGCGTAGTCCTCCTGCTCGGAGTCCAGCCGGGTGCCGAGCAGCAGTTCGGTCATGCCGAGGATGCCGTTCATCGGCGTGCGGATCTCGTGGCTCATGTTCGCCAGGAAGGCGCTCTTGGCACGGCTGGCCTGCTCGGCCTCGCTGGCCAGCCGGGTGGCGACCACGCTCTGCTCGGCGAGCCTGGTGTTGGCTTCCTGCAGGTTGAGCTCGGCCGCCTTGCGTGCGCTGATGTCGATGAAGCTGCCGGCGATGCGGCGTGGCCGCCCCTCGGTCGAACGTTCGACAATGCGCCCGCGGTCCTGCACCCAGATCGCGGATCCGTCCTGGCACAGCATGCGATGGTCGGAGGCGTAGGACTCGCTGCGCCCCTCGAGCAGGTCGCCGATGCGCTGGCCGACCCCGGCGCGGTCGGCGGGATGGACCAGGGCGATGAACGCTTCGACCGTCGAGTCGATCGCACCGGGGGGATAGCCGAGCAGCACGTACCACTGGTCGTTGTGCTGCACCGTGCCGGAAGCGAGGTCCCAGTCCCAGGTGCCGGTGCGGGTTGCCGAGAGGATGTCGCGCAGCTTCTGCTCGCTGTCGGCGATGCGCCGTTCCGCCTCTTTGCGCCCGGTGATGTCCACCATGACGGTGAGGAAGTGCTCGTGCCCCTGGCTGACCACCACCTCGCCCGAGAAGAGGCCGTCCCGCAGCGAACCGTCGCAGCAGCGGATGCGCAGTTCCTGGCCGGTAATGCGGCCGGTATCCTGCAGCTGGCTGGCGATGGAGACCTGCTGCGCCGGATCGGGGAACAAGCCAAGCTCCTCAGCCGAACGCCCCAGCACCTCGCCACGCATGTAGCCGGTCACCGCCACGAAGGCGTCGTTGATGTCGGTGAATCGCCGATCGGGCAGCGAGGACAGCGCCATGGCGGCGGGATTGCTGCGGAACAGGCGCTCGAAGCGTTGCTGGGCCTCGAGCTCGGCGGAGAGGTCCTTGGAGATGCCGAAGATGCAGTCCGCGCCATTCCAGCGCCCAGCCCACACCCGGGTCTCGACCGGGACCAGCGTGCCATCCTTGCGCGCCAGGGGCAGTGGGCAGGTGCTGCGCTCACCCCGGAACATCGCCGCGAAGATCGTCTCGGCCTCGGCGCGACGGTCGGCCGGATGCACGTCGAGGATATGCATGGTGGTGATCTCGCCGGAGCTATAGCCCAGGGCGCGGGTCACCGCGGTATTGCAGAACAGGATGTGGCCATCCGGCGTGCCAACGAAGATCAGGTCGGTCATCGCCTCGAAGAAGGCATGGAAGTTCTCGGCCGCCTCGCCGGCAGCCTGGCTGGCGACAGGAGGTGGTACATGTGACCGGACTGGACTGCGGGGGCGCACGGCGCGCCAGCCTAGGGGCCGGCCTCAGGGCGGCAACCTGGCATCGGCAAGTGGTGCAACCGCCGCGTCGGGCAGGCGTCTGGTCGGCCCGATCCGGCGCTGGAGGTCGCAGCAGCCCTCCCTAACCTGCGCGCGTGACTGCCGAACGCCGACCGTCGTCTGGTGAGCCGACCATCCGGGACACGGGTTCCGGTGGCATCACCGTGCCCGACGCCGAGCCGGCCTCGGCGGTGACCATGCCCCTGCCCCAGGTGCCGACGGTCATCGGCGGCTGGACCCTCGGCCGGCGCATCGGCCAGGGCGGCATGGGCGCGGTGCATCTCGCCAAACGCGAGGGACGCCAAGGCGCGCTCAAGCTGCTGCATGCCACGCTGGCGGGCCAGGGGGACTTCCGTGCCCGTTTCCTGCGTGAATCGGCCGTCCTGGCTGCGGTGCGGCATCCCAACGTGGTGCAATTGCTTGAACATGGCGAACAGGATGGCTGGCTGTGGCTGGTGATGGAGTATGTCGCCGGCGGCGACCTCTATGGCCACCTCAAGCGGCGCGGCACGCTGATGGAGAAGGAGGCCTGCGCGATCGCGGCGCGCTGCGCCCGCGGCCTGGTCGCGATCCATGCCGCCGGCCTGATCCACCGCGACCTCAAGCCCGAGAACATCTTCCTGCAGGCGGTGAAGGCCGGCGAGATCGCTGAACCGAAGATCGGCGACCTCGGCATGGCCCGTCACACCGAGGGCGACGACCGCATGACCATGACCGGCACCGCCTGCGGCACGCCGGCCTACATGGCTCCCGAGCAGATCCGCGGCAGTGGCGACCTCGACGCGCGGGTCGATGTGTACGCCCTCGGCGCGACCCTGTTCACCCTGCTGACCGGGCGCAAGCCCTTCGAGGGGCCGACCATCTACGTCCTCACCCACGAGGTGCTGACCAGACCGGTGCCCGACATGCGCCGCTTCAGCCCGCTGATCAGCAGCGGAGTCTGCGCCGTGGTCGAGAAGGCGATGCACAAGGATCGTGATCAGCGCCACCGCGACATCGGTGAACTGCTGCTCGACCTCGAACGCCTGGCCGAGGGCAAGGCGCCGATGCACTCGGCCGCGCTGCCCTCGCCGGCCAGCATGGTGTTCCAGGAGATCGCCGGCACCCCGGCGCCGAAGCGCGCGACGGCGCACTCGGGCATGGGTTCGGCCTTCAGCGGCATCCCGTGGGGGCCGATCCTGCGTCTCGGCCTGCCCGCCACCCTGATCATCGGCGCCCTCACCGGGGTCGGCTGGTTCATGGAGTCGCGCAGCCGTCAGCGCAGCGAGCCGACGCCCGGGGCCGAGGCCGCCCTCGCCCCGGCCGGAGCGCTCGAGCGCGACGAATACGGCGCCTATGTCCGCCTGCCGGTCGCCGGCCTCGTCGCCGAACTGCGCTGGTGTCCGCCCGGCCGCTTCCTCATGGGCAGCCCGGCGACCGAATCCGGTCGCTCCGCCGACGAGGACCTGCACGCCGTCCAGCTCACCCGCGGCTTCTGGATCCTCGCCGGCGAGGTCAGCAACGGCCTGTACGGCGCCCTGGTGCCGAGCGAGATCCCCGCCCCGGCCGAGCTGCCGGCCAGCGAACTGTCCCTCGACCTGTGCCTCGCCTGGCTCGAACGCCTCAACCGGCTGCATCCCGGCCTGGGCGCCCGCCTGCCCAGCGAGGCGGAATGGGAATACGCCTGCCGCGCCGGCAGCGCGCAACCATTCGCGGTCAGCGAACGCCCGCGCCACAGCACCCATCCCGCCATCCTCGCCGCCTGGCGCAGCGGTGGCCTGTTCGCAGCCGAAAGTGCCTGGCTGATCGACCGCGACAACCCCACCCTGCAGCCACTGCCCGCCAACCACCCGCCGCTCAACGCCTGGGGCCTGTCCGGCATGCATGGCAACCTCGCCGAATGGTGCGCCGATCGCTGGGACGGCGAGAGCGGCCATGGCGACCAGCCACGCACCGACCCGCTGGGCCAGTTCGGCAGCATCAACGTCATTCGCGGCGGTAGCTGGCTGCATCCGGCCGAGCGCTGCCGCAGTGCCAGCCGGGCCGGGGCCGAGCCAGGCGAGGCCAAGCCGTGGCTCGGCTTCCGCTTCGTCGTGCCGGGCGGGCAGAACGCGACCTGGCCGCCGCGGTGAGAGAAACCATTGCCCCAGGGGTTAGGGGTTAGGGGTTAGGGGTTAGGGGTATTGCCCAATGGCGTAAAGGTAAGCCGGGGGTATGTGGTTCTGCGTCGAAATCCGTAGGTTGGATGGAATCAAGGCGGAAGGAGGAAGGCGGA
>JAIFND010000003.1:0-9414 GCA_020047915.1 bacterium
CCACTGCGCTACGACACCGACCAGGGCAAGCAGGTGTCGTTCTACCAGCCGCCCAGCGGCGGCGGCGAGGCGCAACGGCTGTGGCTGGTATGCAACGGCAACGGCGGCTACGCCCTGCAGTGGCCGGGCCTGATCGAGGCGGTGGGCGATCCCGCCGCCGGCTTCCTGTTCTTCGAATATCCCGGCTATGGCTTCAGTCAGGGCTCGTGCACGCCGGGTCGCATCCTGCGCGCCAGCGAGGCGGCGGTGGAGGCGCTGCGTGTCCATCTCCGTCTGCCCGAGGACCGTTTCGCCTCCCGCCTCGGCGTCTTCGGCCATTCGCTGGGCGCCGCCACCGCGTTGCAGTACGCGGCGAAGCATCCGGTGCGCCGCATCGTGCTGGCCGCCCCCTTCACCAGCATGGTCGAGATGGGCCACCGCATGCTGTTCTGGCCGTGCGGCCAACTGGTGTGGCACCGCTTCGACAACACGGCCCGCCTGGCCGAGATCGCTGCGCAGCAACCCCGTCCGCCCGTGATCATCGTACATGGCGGCCTCGACAACCTGATCCCGCCCGAGATGTCACAACGCCTGGCCGAACCCTATGCCGGCTGGGTCACGCGCCGCGTGGTGCCGGGCGTCGATCACGACGAGATCGTGCTGGATGCACTGCCGTTACTGCGCGAGCCCTAACCCCCCCAAAAAATCGCACTGGTTTTCACACGGAGCACCAGAGGGACCAGAGCCGGCCGTCAGTTGGTACAGACGCAGCTATCAACTGCCTGGTGAGCCAACAATTCGGCCTGAGCCCTTGTCTAAATCTCTGGTACCTCTGGTGCTCTGTGTGAAATCCTGCGATGCGTGTGAATCTAGAACGGGATTGATCCACGCACCGTGCCGAGCACGGCGGCGAGGTCGGCACTGAGCGCTGCCAGTTCGCCGGCCACCGCCTGATCCGCGCCGGGAGCGCCGGTGGTGGCCAGCAGCTCGTCGAGGGTCGGCGGCGAGGGCAGTGCGCGCGGGGCGAGCGGCGGCGCTGCGGCGGGCGCGGCGCGCTCGGCCAGCGCCCCCCAGAGCAGCGCAGCGGCCAGCAGCAGTCCCGCCGCCGCCGCCCACACGACCGGCCTGGACCACGGCAGCGGACGCAGTGCGCGGGGCAGGGCGCCCTGGGCCGCCACCAGGGCCTGCATGCGGGCGGCGAGATCGGGCGGGGCGGTTCCCGGGATGTCGTGGGCTGCGCGACGCAAGCGGTCGGGGATGCTCATGACAGGACCTCGGCGGGGACGGATGCGGGATGGGCGCGGAGCACGACTTCAAGGCGGCGGCGAGCACGATGCAACCGGACGCGGGCCGCGATCGCCGAGATACCCAGCACCCGGGCGCAGTCGCCGGGCGCTTGATCCTCGGCGTAGTGCAGCCAGAGGATGCGGTAATCCTCGGCCGACAAAGCCGCCCGCGCCTGGGCCCACAGGCCGCCGGGCGGCAGGGGATCCTCGTCGGTCGGCTCGGCACACGGCAGGTCGCCCAGCGGGGCGTGTTCGCGACGTCGCCCGGCCTGGTCGAGCCGCACGCGGTGCGCGATGGTGAACAGCCAGGTCGAGAAGGCCCAGCGCGGGTCATAGCGCCCGATCGCGCGGTGGGCGCGCAGGCAGGCCTCCTGCACCACATCCTCGGCGTCGTGATGGCGGCAGCCGGTGGCGACCAGCCAGCGGTGCAGGCGGGGCACCAGCGCCCCGATCAACGCGGCGAAGGCCGCCGCATCTCCTGCGGCGGCCTTGCTGGCGAGTCGGTCATCGCCGCCATCAGCCATCACTCTTGCCGCCGCGCGCCTTGAGTTCGATCAGACGCACGGCGTCGGCGATCGGCAGGGCGATGCGCAGGCTGGCCTGGCTGCCGTCGCGCTCGAGACGGGCGGTGCGCAGGGCTTCGAACAACGCCGCATCAAGCTTGCCGGGGCGCTGCAGCTGGACGATCGCGGCGAGGCCGCGGCCGGCATCAACGAGCTGCTGGGCGGCGGTGTCGTCGGTCGTACCGGCCCGCGCCTCGAGGACGAGTTCGTTCCCCGCCTCGGACAACCGGGCCGCGAAGGAACGCACGTTGCGCAGCATCGCCGACTCCGGCTTGCCGGCCGCCAGGGCGGCGAGCTGATCGGCGGCGCACACCGCGAAGGCGGCGTCCGCCCAGCCGGCCGGCAGACTCACCACGGGCACCGGGACAGCACTGGCCTCGAGCGCCGTGATCGCCTCACGCAGGCGGTCGGCCGTCTTGCCCAGGATCAGCAGATCCCGCTGCACCAGGCAGCCGGCCGCCGGCTTGCCCTTGTCGATCCAGGTGTGGATGGTGTGGCTGCCGGCCGGGACGGCGGCGTAGCCCTCCGCCGCCTGTGCCAAGGTCACCAGCCGGGGCCCATCGAAGGTGCCGCGGGCATAGACCAGGCCGCTGTCGTCCTCGGCCCCGACGCCGCAGATGGTCACCGTGCGCAGATCGCGGCGCGGCTGAAGTCCGCTGATCGATTCGAGCAGCTTGAGGCGCGCGGCGTGCGGCTGCTTGACCAGCTGGGCGGCGATCCACTCGCCGGTCTGGCTCTTGAACAGCGCCTGGACATCGAGCTGGACGATCCAGCGGCAGTCGGCTGGGATGCGCTCGGCGGCACAGGCCAGGCAGGCGAGCAGGACAAGGGCGAGGGTGCGGATCATGAGCGGGTTCTCCGCATCTGATACCGCCCTGCCAGCGGATCGTTACAGGGGGAATTGGAAATGCAGGAATGGCTCGAGCCGCCACATTCCAGCATTCAGGCCTTCCGCATTCAACTACGACTACTCCTCGTCGTCCACTGCCAGCACCTTGACGCGGATCTGACCGCTACGGTCGCCGTCGCTGTACCAGGTGATGTTGGGCGAGAAGAAGACGCGACCGGGGCCGCTGATGATGCCGCAGTTGGACTTGTCGCCATTCTCGACCCACACCATCAGGGCGCCGGGGGCGGCCTCGCGGGCGCTGTAGTAGTAGAATTCCTCGGAGCGACCCTTCCAACCGAAGGTGCCCTTGCCGCTGTAGAAGCCGCCGGTGACCGTCCACTGGTCGGTCGGATGGGCGACGATGCGCACGCGTTCGCCGGCGGCGAGGGAGAAGCCGGGGTCGAAGCGATCGACGCGCGCCTGCACCGCCACCATCTTGCCCTTCAGCTTGTCCCACTGGCTGGCGGTGAGATTGCCCCAATCGACGTTGTCGAGGTCGAGAGGCAGCAGCTTGTCGATCTCGACCAAGCGCTTGTCCACCTTCTCTTTGGCGATGCCTTCCAGCTTCTTGGCGACCTGCTGGTACCACAGCATCGCGCGGCCCATGATGCCGATCTTCTCGTCCTTGGCGGTCGCCTTCTTGCCCAGTTCGTACCAGGCATCGGCGATGAGCAGCTTCTCATCGGGATTGGCCGGCTTATCGAGCTCCATCTGCGCGACCTTGGCGAGCGCCTCATCGCTGCCCAGGACGAGCATGCGCAGGCCGTCGTTCCAGCGGCGGGCGGAGAAGCAGAACCACTTGCCGGCGGCGAGGTTGGCGGCCGGGTCCTCGGGCGTCTCGAGCAGCTTGAGGATCGAGGTGGCGGTGGCCTTGCCGGTCATCTTCTTGAGCGCCGCCTTCTTCTCCTGCAGGGCGTCCACGCCGGTGTAGGAGCTGGCCAGGCGGTCGATGCCATCAAGCAACGGCTCGTAGTCCTCGCTCTCGCCGGCCAGGCGGATGCTTTCGCTCAGCATCTGGTGGTACACCGCTACATCGCTCTTGTTCTTGGCGGACTCCTCAAGCAGCTTGCGGGCAAGGCGGCGCTTGGCCGGCACGTCCTTCTTGGCATAGCCCTTCTGATAGGACTTCTTGACCAGGGCCAGGGCCTCCTTCTGCGCCTGGGCGGCAGGCACAGCGGTGGCACCGGGAACCAGCTTCACCGGTTTGGTGAAGCGGGTCTGGCGCGCCGCGACGGCGGCCTCGGCCGCCTTCTTCATCAGCGCCTGCTGGGCGGCGAGGGCACGCTTGTTCGCCTCGGTGCCCTGAGTGGCGCCGGGGAAGCGCTCGGCGACCTCGAGGAAGCGGATGGCGATCTGCAGATGGTCCTCGGCATTGCTGCCGGCGAACTTCTCGGCCCGCGCGAAGTAGCTGGCGGCCTCGCTGGCATCGACCTTGACCGCAGCGACCGCATCCATCGCCTTCAGCGCGTGCGTGGCCTCATCGCCCTTGCGCGCGACGTAGTCCTGCAGCGCCGGAAGATCCATCTGCTTCTTGCACCAGAACAGGTTGGCCTGGATCTCGCCGATCAGGTCGGTGTCGCCGGTGGTGTCCGCGAACTTGCGCGCCGAGGTGAAGCAGATCGCCGCATCGACGATCGCCGTGGCGTTGCGCGTCTTGTCCTCGTTGAAGCGGCGCACCAGGTCCATGCCTTCGCGCACCAGGCCGGTGGCCTTGCCCTTGGCGATGCGCGACTGGGCGTTGTCGGCCGGAGCCTCGCCCTCTTCCGCCTCGGCTGCCGGCGGCGGGGGGGCAGGCGTCTTGCCGATGTCGCCAGCCGGATCCTCGGCAGCCCACGCGCTGCCCAGGGCGGCCAGGACGAGCAGGGTTGAAATGGTTACGAGATGCGGTTTCTTGGTGGACATGGCGGGGGGACTATTGCCTGCGTCACACAGGAAGTCCAGTGATGATGGTGTCCTGAAAAGCGGACAGTTGCGTCCCAGGCCGTTCCACCTACGGAATTACGCCGACAGCCTGCGGAAATACGCAGCCACCAGCCGGTTGCTGGGTGCGACCACATAGCCGGCCGCCAGGGTGCGATAGACCTCCGGCCGCCGGATCTTGACCTTGTGGGCAGGATCGAGCAGGCGCGGGTCGCGTCCCGCCAGGGCGAGGGTGCGCACCGCGAAGTAGAGCGGGGCGAGGCAGAACAGGCGCAGGCGGTAGTCGGCCTCGGGCAGCTCCAGGCAGTAGGCCAGTGAGCGGTCGAGGTGGGTGCGGGCCTTGGCGACCATCTGGCGCATCACCGCCGCAGCAGCGGCGCCCTGCCCGGGATCGAGCAGTTGCTCGGCAGCCAGGCCGTGCGCCCGGCACAGCTCGCGCGGGACGAAGGACCAGCCGCGCTGGCGGTCGTCGGCGACATCCTTGATGATGTTGACCAGTTGCAGGCCGAGGCCGAAATCGGTGGCCAGGGCCTTGAGCCGGGCATAGCGCGCCGGATCGGCGGCGATGGCCGGCGATTGCAGGCGGAACAGGTCGGTGAGCAGATGGCCGACCGTGCCAGCGACGTACCAGCAGTAGCGGTCGAGGTCAGCGACCCCCTCGAGGGCCTGGAACTCGCCCGGCTGCGGCTGCAGGGCGGCGAAGCCGGCCATGCCGTCGCACATCTCCTGGACCCACGGCCGGATCGCCGCGCGCACCGCCGGGGGGAAGGCGCGGAACTCACGCAGGGTGCGGTCGGCCTCGCGGGTCAGCAGGCGGTCGTGAGTCGCCGCATCGGCGAAGATCGCCACCAGCGGGCCAGCCTCGGGTCCACCGTCCTCCAGGCAGCGCCGCAGGTGGTCGAGCAGTTCGCGCTTGCGCGGCGCCGGCAGTTCGGCGCTGTCCTCGACCGTGTCGGCGATGCGGCAGAGCAGGTAGGCGATCAGCACGCGGTGCCGGGTCGGCTGGGGCAGCAGGCCGATGCAGGCGGCGAAGGTGCGCGACACCAGCGGCAGCATGGCGCGGCAGAAATCCTCGTCGGCACGCGGGTTCATGGCGGTGCAGGCGTCGGCCAGAGTTCGGCGCCGCTGGCGTCGGTGATGCGGCGGAGTTCCAGGGCCAGGCCGAGGTCGCTCAGTTCCTGGCGATGCACCGTGCCGTCGTCATCGCACCACAACCGGGCGAAAAGCCGCCCGTCGAGCTGCATCTCGACCTCAAGCAGGTCCCTGGGACCGGCCGCGGTGCGCGTCTCGGCCCGCTTCATGACCGTGAACACCGCCTCACGGGTGGCCAGGCGCAGGCGCACCGGATCGAGGGTCGAGATGCGCGTGGTGAAGCGTCCGCCGACCTTGAGGCCGGGCGGCAGGCCGGCAGTGAGGTCGCCGCCGGCGACGCGCTCGGGCCGCACCTCGGCGAGCAGCATCGAGCCCTGCGTGGAGGCGGCCTTCCAGGTGAGATCCAGGCCACGGTGATCGACCGGCCCCTCGGCCTCGAAGGCGATGCCGAAGACCTGACCGGACACCTCGATGCCGCGCAGGCGCAGGCTGGCGTCGAGCAGTTCGGCCATGCGCAGGCGGATGCCGTCCTGCATGCGGCCGCCGATCGCGCGGCGTATCAGGCGGCCGCCAGGCACGAAGCGGGTGTTGGCGATGTCGAGTTCGGTCTCCAGGCGCAGCCCCACGTCGTCGGCCAGGGCCGACAGCGCGCAGGTGCCGACCCGTTCCGCGGCCGAGACCGCGGTCGGTTTCCACAGCAGGGTGTAGTGCTGGACCTTGCCGATGCGCCCGGCCAGGGTCGAACGCGGATCCGAGGTCGGCACCAGACCGAGGTCGGGCAGGACATGGCGCGCGATGTGGGTGCCGGTCAGGGCGACCCAGGCGAGCAGGATGCACAGGCGGAGGATGAGGCCGGGCATGCTCAGAATCCAAAGGCCCGGCGGGCCGGAGCGTTGCGCTCCTCCTCGTCGCCGCCGACCACGAAGGTGACGAGGAAGCGATGATCGAGCGGTCCGCCGTTGAGGGAGTCCACGACATTGTCGTAGGCGATGGTCAGCGAGCCATCGACCAGGCGCCGGCCGACCCCGAGGTGCCACAGATCGACACTGCGCCCGCCCTGGGCGCCGGCCGGATCGGGGCGGATCTCGACCCACGAGTCGAGGCGGTAGCGCGACAGGTGCAGGGCGCTGCCCAGGCGGTTGACCCAGCTGGAGGAGATCACCGCGCTGGGCGGGGTGAAGGTGCCGCTGTAGAGCAGATCGAGGCGGTCGAGGGCCCGCCAGCGGGCGCGGGTGTCGAAGGCGGTCCAACGTGCCAGCCGGTTATCCCAGGTGCCGTCCGCCACCGCCTCGAGATCGGGATGGGGCGAACCGCGCACCGCGAAGGTCGCATCGGCCAGGGCCGACGAGGACTCGCGCAGCGAGCCATCGACCTCGCGCGCCTCGAGATCGGCGTGACGCAGACCCCAGCGGGCACGCAGGTCGGCGGTGAACACCGCCGCGCCGAGGCGCAGCTCGCTTTCCAGGCCGGTGACCAGGTAGCGCCGGTCCTGGTCGGGGTCGTCGAAACCGTCGCGGAAGTCGAAGCCGGGGTTGCCGGTCCCGCGCTCGCGGGCCAGCAGCTCGAGTCCCAAGCGGGGCGCCAGCACGATCCGGCCGCCATCGTCCCGCTCGGCGACCAGGCGCAGGCGCATCCCGGCATCGGCGAAAGGCACCGCAAGCGAGCGGCTGGCGGGAAGCTCGGCCCCGGCCAGCCGGCCGTCGCTCCAGCCGACCCCGCGCAGGCCGCCCGAGGCATCGACGGCGAGGCCGCCAAGCCAACGCACGGCGGCGAGCCGGCCCAGGTAGGTGGTGCGCACGGCCTCGCTGTCGCGCACCGTCTGGCGCAGGCGCTCGGTGCGCAGGTTGCCATCCAGGGTCAACGGCCCGGCCAGGGCCAGGCGGGGCAGGTCGAGTTCGGCAGCAAGCAGGCGCTCGGTCTCATCGAGGGCGGAGTTGGCGCGGTGCTCGCCCTCGGCGGTGAACGACATCCAGCGCGTGACCCAGGCGGCGCTCAGGCCCTGGCGCGCGAAGGGTTTCTCCTCGAGGGCCTTCTGCTGGAAGTCGGCGCGGAAGCGCTCGTCGGGGCTGCGTCCGTCAGCCAGGGTCGCCGAAGGGTCGGCGTCGGGCAGCACGCTGTAGCGCGCCGCGCCGGCCCAGCCGCCGCCCGACAGGTAGTGCTCGGCGTCCCAGCTGTTGACCTCGCGCTGGCCGCCCTGCTGCGCCTCGTTGGCGGGATCGGCGACGCGCTCGCGGGCCAGGCGATAGACCGAGGCTCCGCCGCGCCCGGCGCGCTGGTGGCTCCAGAAGGCGGCCAGGCCGAAGCCGTTGCCGGAGCGGGTGTGGCGGTCGGCGCGGGCTTCGAGGCGGGTGCGCCAGCCGGCCAGCTCGGGCAGGTTGGAGCCGACCGAATAGCGCAGGAACCAGCCCAGGCGGTCGGTCTTGCCGACCTCGACCTTCGACCACGGGTAGTCGAGGATGTAATCACGGTAGAGGTAGGGCAGCCACAGCACCGGCGCGCCGGCCACCCACACCGACGGACGCACCGCGGCGATCCCCTCGACCCAGCGGTCGATCTCGCGTTCGCCGCGATCGAGGCGCTCCTGCTCGCGCAGGTAGAGATGCAGCCGGGGGCAGTGCAGCGCCAGGACGCCGCCATGCCCGAAGTCGGCCCGCACCCCGTGGAAGGTCAGGCGGTCGGGGCGCAGTTCGACGCGCTCGGCACTGATGCGCAGACGGACCTTGCCACGATCGACCCACGCCTGCACGCCCCAGGCGTCGCCGGTGCGCGCCTCGGGATGCAGGCCGATGCGCTCGGCATGCAGGCGCACAGCGGGAGTGACCAGGACGATGCCGCCGCTCGCCCACAGGCTGTCGCCGCGCTGGTCCCAGCGCAGCGCATCGCCGGTCAGCAGCCAATCGGCGCGCCGCGCCGAGAATCCCCGCCCGGCGATCGTGACGACGCCACCTTCGCCCAGGCTGGTCGACGAGCCGGGCGCCTCGATGACCAGCGATTCGCCGGCCCCGAGGGCGACGGCAAGCAGAGGGATCAGGCGGCGGAGCACCGCCACATCGTGCAGCCACCCCCGGCTTTCCAAGGGCGCGCCCGGCGATCAGATGGGGCCGTGCTGCCACGCCTCACCCTGGTCGGCTACCGTGCCTCCGGCAAGTCCACCGTCGGCCGCTTGGCCGCCGCCCGGCTGGGCTGGCCCTTCACCGATGCCGACCAGGCGGTCGAGCAGGCGCTGGGCCGCAGCATCCGGGAATTCTGGGCCGAGCATGGCGAGGCCGCCTTCCGCGACGCCGAGGCCGCCGCCCTCGAGCGCATCCTCGCCGGCGAGCGCTGCCTGGTCCTGGCGACCGGCGGCGGCGCCATCCTGCGCCCGGAGAACCGCGCCCTGCTGCGTGCGCGGGGCGGCACGGTCGCCTACCTGCAGGCCCCGGCCGAGGCGCTGCAGGCCCGTCTGCGCCACAGCGCCGGCCACCGCCCCAGCCTGACCGGCGGCAACGTCGCCGACGAGGTGCCGGCCCTGCTGGCGGCGCGCGATCCGCTCTACCGCGAAGTCGCCGGATCGGTGGTCGATGCCACGCGCGGCACAACGCTGGTCGCCGACGAACTGCACCGCCTGGTCGCGTCATGAGGCCATTGCCCCTGTTCGGCGTTCGACGTTCGGCGTTCGACGTTTTCAAGCCAACGCACACCATGC
>JAIFND010000003.1:9430-11024 GCA_020047915.1 bacterium
CGTTCGGCGTTCGACGTTTTCAAGCCAACGCACACCATGCATCTAACGACTGCACCGCCTGGTCGCGTCATGAGGCCATTGCCCCTGTTCGTCGTTCGGCGTTCGACGTTCGACGTTTTCAAGCCAACGCACACCATGCATCTAACGGATGATCAAGGTGAAAGCGGCCTTCCCGGCGCACATCCTTGCGGGACGCCGAACGCCGAACGCCGAACACCGAACCCCTCAACCCTACCCGCCTGACATGTACGACTTCCTGCGCGGCTCCGTCGCCGCCCTCGACACCTCCGGCCGCCTCTCCCTGGACGTCAACGGCGTCGGCTACCTGCTACGCGTCAGCGAGCAGACGCGCCGGCGCATCGCCCTGGACGGCAGCGCGGTGACCCTGCACGTGCGCCTGGTGGTGCGCGAGGACGACCTGCTGCTGTTCGGCTTCGCCGATGCGGCCGAGCGCGCCGCCTTCGATCTGCTCACCGGCGTGCAGCAGGTCGGCCCGAACGTCGCCCTGGCCATCCTCTCGGCCCTCGGCACCGACGAGCTGCGCCGTATCCTGCTGACCCGTGACGCCAAGGCGCTGCGCGAGATCAAGGGGGTAGGCCCCAAGCTGGCCGAGCGCCTGGTGGTCGAACTGGCCGACCGGGTCGAACGCATCCCGGCCAGCCTGCCGGCAGCCGGCGGCAGCGCCCCGGCGCGCGCCAGCGAGGAGGCGCAGCGCGCCCTGGTCGTGCTCGGCTTCGGGGCCAAGGAGGCGGCCGACGCCCTGGCCCAGGTCGCCGCCCCGGGCAAGCCGGCGGAGGAACTGGTGCGACTGGCCCTGGCCCGGCTCAGGTAGGCTTCGAACGTACCGCCGGCCGCGGGCCCGGCGTGTCGTAGGGATCGGGCTCGGGAGGCATCGCCGTGGCCGCAGCCTCGCCGCTGAATTCGCGCGCCCCGACCTGGTCCATCATGGTGTAGAAGGTGCCGCGCGACAGTCCGGCGGCGCGGGCGGCGGCACTGACGTTGCCATTGTGGCGGCGCAGCACGGCACGGATCCAGCGCCGCTTGAAGGTCGCCTTGGCCGAGAGGTAGTCGTCGTCCCACGGCTCGTCGCGCGCCACCAGCTCGGCCTGCCAGGCCAGGGCGATGACCCGCGCCACCAGCACCACGACGTCGGCGGCGCGCTGCACCGAGCCCGAGTCCAGCCGGCAGACCAGCATCATCTCCGGCAGCACCGTGGCGGCGACCTCGCCATACGCATCGACCTGCGGCATCAGGCCTGGCGGCATGGATTCCGGCGGGCGCGGAGCACGTACGCCAGCATCAGCATCGCTGGCGATCAGTCGACCGCCCTGGAACAGCCACATGCCGCGCGCCGGGACGCTGGGACGCATCGCGGCGGCCGGCTCAAGACCGCGACCGCACAGGAAGGTCAGGCGGATCAGCCCCTCGTAGGTGCTGCGTCCGACCGACTCTTCGTCAGGGGTGGTCATGCAGGCAGCATGACTGGTGTCGCGCGCAGCTCAACCTGCGTACGGTACGATGACCCTCCCGGGTCCAGGGCCAATGGCGTTGCGTTAAGGACTCTTGGGGACGCAAGGCGGAAGGCGGAAGGCGG
>JAIFND010000009.1 GCA_020047915.1 bacterium
CACGACCATCGTCGATGGCAGCGGTACCAAAACCGTGCAATGGGGCGCCGTGACCGGGGCCACCGGCTACATCGTGCGCTGGGGAACCGACCTCGGGATCTACACCAACAGTTCCGCCTTCCAAACCGGCACGTCTATGACCCTGAAGGAACTGATCCACGATCAAACCTACCACTTCATCGTCACCGCCTGCAACGCCGTCGGCCTCAGCCTGCCCTCGGCCGATGTGGGCAGCACAGCCCTGGTGGATGGCAAGCCGGGCCGCCTGGCGTGCTGGGATTTCGCCGGCGCCACCGGCAACGAAGCGACCATGCCGCCCTCGTCCAGCACCTCGCGTCTCGTGATATCCGGGCTCAAGCGCGGCCCAGGCCTGATGCTGTCCAGCTATAAGCTGGATTACACCAAGGACAGTTTCGCCTTCCAGCAGGTCGGCTTCCCGGATTCGAAGACGGCTGCCGCGGCCCTGACCCGCGGCGACTATGTCGAGTTCACCGTCACGCCCAAGCCCGGCACCAGCGTGTCGATCACCAGCCTCACCTTCGTGCCCTACTGGCAGACCATCGAACAGGCCACGCCCGGCGCCGGCATCGCCTTCAGCATCGCAGGCGGCCCGTTCATCGTCACCACCCAGACCGGCGATCCGAACAGACCGAGCCCGCTCACCGCCACCTTTTCCGGCGTCCCCGCCCTGCAGAACGTCACCGGGCCGGTGACCTTCCGCCTGCTCCAGCCCAATCTCGGCGATTCCTCCTTCGCCGGCCTCGGCCGCAACCCCGGCGACGACATCGTGGTCCTGGGCAGCGTGGCCTCCGTACCGTAGTAGTAGTAGTAGTCGCCCGACCGCTCAGATCGCCCGCCGCCACGCATCCGGAGTCATGCCGTGGCGGAGACGGAAGCGACGGATGAGGTGGCTGGCCGAGGCGAAGCCGCACAGTTCGGCGATGGCGTCGAGCTGCTGTGGCCCACGCAGCATCAACTCGACGCGATGCATGCGAGCATCTTCGACCAGTTCGAGCCAGGTGCAGGCACCGTGCCGGCGGCACAGTCGCGATACCGTCTCCGGAGCGATGCCGAGTTCAGCAGCCGCGTCACGGCGATCTGGAGCAGGTTCGTGAGCGGCGAGGGCGCGGAGGCGGGCGAAGGTCGCAGCTCCGGCGGTCGGGGCGGCCGCCGCGCCGAGTCGTCCATGCACCGCCCACAGCACCAGCTCGCAGGCCGCCCGCGCCATTGCCGGGGTCCACGTCGTCGAACCCAGACCGGCGAGGAGGCCGCGCGTCGCCGGATCGAGCAGGCCAGGCACAGCGACGCCGTAGATGTCGACCAGGCGACCGCCGCGCCGCCGCCGCTCGTGGTTCTTGAGGGCGGCAAAGACATGGTCGTGATCGATGGTCGCGCGCAGGTAGCGCGGACAGTCAGCATGCCAGCACGACACCCAGGTGCCGGGCGCCCACAGACAGGCATCACCGGGGCCGAGGGTGAAGCGCTCGCCGGCTGCGGTGCGCACGGTGATGACGCCGGCTAGACACAGCTTGACGAAGGGCACAAGGGTGACGCCGGTATAGTACTCGGCCCTCTGCGGAACGCCGGGGCAGGCGATGACGCGGACTGCAGCGAGCCCGGCTGCGGCCTCTTCCCAGGCCTGGCGCCACACGGCGGGATCGAGTGGCTCATGATCGGGCAGCCGGAGCATGATCACCAACGTAGCATGGCGTCACAGGCCTGCCATGCCGTCCCATTCCTCCCGCCATGTTTGGGCGGCCGCACTGCGTGGACCAACCGTTTTACCGCTGGATGCATCCGATCTGAGCTGCGGGTATTTCGCAGGTGTGGAACGACGGCTGCGATTATATGGCGAAAAGGGATGGCGTGCGACAGTCGCTGCATGTCGATCCGCCGGCCATCCTTGCGCGCCCGTATCCTGGTACCCGGCGTCCTCATCGCCCTTGTACCTCTGGCCATCGTCGCCGGAGTCGTGGTCTGGCAGAACCAGCGGGCCGTCGGCTTTGCCTCCGAGGCGGCAACCGCCCTGGCCCGCGACCAGCTGCAGGCGGGCGTGCAGCGCATCCTGGCGGTCGTCCGCACCCAGGATGCACTGCTGCAGCGCCAGCTTGAGGTCGCCATGGCCGTGGCAGGCAGCCGCCTGGAGTCCGTCGGCGGCGTGCAGCCGTTGACATCCTCACTCGACTGGCAGGCCAAGGACCAGTTCTCGCACGTGATCAGCCAGGTGCGCCTGCCCGAGCTGGCCATCGCCGGCCAGGGCTTGGGCCAGGTGCGCGATCGCGCGACCCCGGTGCCATGCCTGGATGGCCTCGCCGCCGACACCCAGACCCAGGTCACGCTCTTCCAGGATCTCGGCCCCGGAACGGGCCTGTTGCGCGTGGCCACCACCGTCACCGCCAAGGATGGCCAGCGCGCCATCGGTACCGTCATCCCCGATCGCCACAGCGATGGCCGGGCCGATCCGGTGGTGGCCGCCATGCGGGCCGGTCGGGTCTATCATGGCCGGGCCTACGTAGTCGATCGCTGGTACCTGACCAGTTATCGTCCACTGCTGCGGGATGGCGCTCTGCTCGGAGCGCTGTTCGTCGGAGTGCCGATGGAATCCCTGGCTGCTCCGCGCCAAGCGGTGCTGGAGACGGCGGTCGGGGCGACGGGCTATGCCTACGTGCTGGATCACACCGGGCGCTACGTCGTCTCGCGGGGCGGCAAACGCGATGGTGAACTGATCCTCGACGTCAGCGGACCCGGCGGGGACAAACCGATCCGTCGCATCGTCGAGGCCGCCACCGCCCTCGCGCCCGAGGAGATGGCGACCGTGGCCTATGCCTGGCAGAATCCCGGCGACCAGCCGGAGACCAAGGAAGTGCGCTTGGCCTATTTCGCACCCTGGGACTGGATCATCGCCGTCGGTTGCGATCAGCGTCAACTCTATGCGGCACGCGACGGCATCGCCGGCATCGGCACCCAGACGTTGTGGCTGCTGGCCATGGTCGCGAGCGGAGCGCTGCTGCTGGCCACGGTCGTCTGGACCTTGCTGGCCGGCCGCATCAGCCGCACGATCACCACTGTGGTCGGCGAGGTGCGCGGCAGCAGCGAACAGCTGAGCGTGGCCGCCCAGGAGATCACCACCGCCAGCCAGCGGCTGGCGGACGGTGCCAGCGAGCAGGCGGCGGCCGTCGATGGACTCAACACCACCTTGGCCGGGCTCGCGAACGGATCCCAGCTCATGCGCGGCCAGGCCCTGCGCAGCCAGGAGCTGAGCACTCGTACCGCCGCCGACATCGGGCGCAGCCAGGAGGCCATGCAGCGTCTGGGCACCATCATGCACGGCGTGGCCGAGGCCTCGCAGCGCACCGAGGCCATCATCGCCTCGATCGATGCCATCGCCTTCCAGACGCGCATCCTCGCGCTCAACGCCGCCGTCGAAGCGGCCCGGGCCGGCGATGCCGGGCGCGGCTTCGCGGTGGTGGCTGACGAGGTGCGGGCGCTGGCCGGCCGCAGTTCCGAAGCGGCGCAGAAGACGGCTGCGCTGATCTCCAGCGCCGGCAAGCAGGTGGCCGAGGGCGTCGGGGCGACCGGCGAGGTGGCGGACAGCCTGTCGGCGGCAGCCCAAGCGACCAATGAGTTTGCCGCGGTAAGCCAGGCCACCGCACAGGCGACCAGCGAGGCCAGCCAGGGCATCGCCGAGGCGGTGCAGACCATCGCGCAGATCCGCGACGTCACCCAGCACGTGGCCGCCGCCTCCGAGGAGACCGCCGCCAGCTCTGCCGAGATCGCCGCCCAGGCCGAGACGCAGCACCGGGTCGTGACCTCCTTGCAGGGGCTGGTGCAGGGCGGCTGAGGCCCGCACACGCGACGCGTCCGGGATCAGCTCACGGCCGCATGCTGGGGCCGTCCTGCCAGATCACCGAGCGCAGCCGCAGCTCCGGCATCGCCGGAGTGCCCAGCCGGCGGTGGCGCAGGAGTTCGTCGATGAACTCGGCGCAGCGTTCGCCTTCACGCACCGGGTCGGCCTGCACGCCCGCCACCATCGGATCGGTAGGGTCGGCGTTCAAGGAAACGAACGGCAGGTGGACACCCTGCTCGCGCAGCACCCAATAATGCCAGGCCGTCAATCCGATGATCCCGTCGGCGTCATGCAGGGCGCGGTGAAGCCAGCGCTGCTGGACGGCATCACCCAGGTCAATGTCTCAATGTGGTGCAACTGGATCCTCACCGGTTCCGAACCGCTGACCGAGCACGTGCTGGTCGCCGGCGAGCGCAACCAGGACAACCCCAAGGCCGCCGTCGCCAAGCATTTCTTCAAGTGGACCCGCCCCGGCATGGTGCGCGTCGAGGTGACCGGAGGCGATACCGCCCACCGCCTGATCGCCTGGCGCCAGACCAAGCCCGAGGCCTGGACGATCATCGGCATGAAGGTGAAGGGTGCCGAGGAGATGACCATCAAGGTGCCCAAAGTCGATGCCTTCAAGAAGGCGACCGCCATGGTCACCACCGCCAGCAGCAACCTCAAGCCGCTGGAGTTCAAGACCTCGGCCAAGGGTCTGACCTTCACCTGGCCGGCGGAATCGGTCATCACGATCACCACGCTGCCCTGACGCAGTTGGCTGGGATCAGCCGGGCATTCGTGCTGCCCGTGGTGATACCCCCGTGACCTGACGGCACGAACGGTGGAACTGCCGGTAGCTGCAGAAGCCCGCCGCCCTGGCGGCGTCTGCCAGCGCCATCCCCTGCCGGGCCAGGACCAGGGCGCGTTCGACGCGGTGACGATTCCGTAGAGCCGCCAGGCCAGAGCCGGTTGCTGCTCGCAGCAGCGCAGACAGGCGGCGCTGCGAAGTCCCACCGAGCCGGGCGAGTTCGCCCAGCGCCAAGCCGGGATCCGCACTCAAGGCGCGATCGGCTGCCGCGATGGCCGGGTGGCGCGTCGGCGTCGCCGGGGCGCGTTCGAATGCCGTCCAAGCCTGGGCGATAAGGTAGCGCAGACCGTGGTTGAAGCGGATCGGATCGTCGTGCGCCGCATGCAGTTCGCCGAGCAGGGCGACAAGCTGGCGCACGTCCTCGTCGCCCAGGGTGCGGCACCACCGCCCGGGCGGGGCCGTCCCGTGCAGAGCCTGGAAGCGGCCGCCGAGATGGCGGCGTAAGGCCGCTGCCTTGATCGCCACCACCCAGAGAGCGAAGCCCGGCGAGGTACGCACCATGCGATGATCGGTGCCGGGGAAGATCCAGGCTGCGGTGCCGGGGCCGAGGTCGTAGCGCCGGTCGGGCGTGCGGTAGGCGCCGTTACCCGCGACGATGAGGTTGAACTCCAACTCGGTGTGACGGTGCTCGTGATGCTCGCGCAGCGGCCGCACGCGGTAGTGCATGACCATGCCATCGAGGCCGTCGTTCCACACGTGGTCCTGGACCGGACTGGGCATCGTCAGGCACTATATGACATGTTTATAAACATGAAACGTCATGTATCTGGCAAAACACGTCCCAACAGCTCGCCAGGCAGCCTGGCCCGATTGCCGGCCACAGCACCGTTGGCTAGGCTGCCAGCCGAGGAATCAGCCATGACCATCGACTACAGCGCCGACAGCTACGCCCGCGCCCTCAAGCCGGGCGCCAGCGTGCACCAGGACGATGCGCGCATCTTCGAGCGCGCCGGCCATGCCTATGACGCGCTGGTGCGCCTGTCGGACGCGCGGTTCGGCGACTGCTTCGGCGGCGACTTCACCTGCACCGGCCACCTCGCCAGCGGCGCCCAGGTCGAACTGCATGCCAGCGCCGCCGGCCCCTCGGCGCTGCGTCTGCGCGTCGGCTTTCCCGGCGCGGCCTGGCGGCTGGACAGCCCCATGCTGCTGCCGCAGGCCGAGCGTCGCGTCATCGTCACCACCGAGACGCCGACCCACTGGGAGCTGCGCGTCGGCGGCACCACCCTGCGCCTCGGCCGCGCCGCGTTCAGCCTCGAACTGCAGCGCGAGGACGGCACGGTGGTCATGCAGGTCGATACCAGCCGACTCGGCGGCCCGATCGGCTTCCGCACCCCGCACGGCGGGAAGCCGCAGGCCTACCTCGGCTGGACGATCAGCAACAGCGACCGCTTCTTCGGCCTGGGTGAGAAGTGGAACGCGGTCGAGAAGACCGGTACGCGCTCGACGGTGTGGTGCTCGGATACCTGCGGCAGCAACAGCAATGATATGGCCTACAAGCCGCTGCCGCTGCTCCACTCGACGCGCGGCTGGAGCCTGCTGCTGCACAGCTCCTACCGTTCATTCTGGGAGGTCGGCTCCTTCAGCTACATCAACGGCACCGTACTGGTCGAGGATGACCGCCTCGACCTGCTGCTGTGGACCGGTCGCGACCTCAAGGAGCAGATCGCGACCTACGGCGCCCTCACCGGCCTGCCCGCGATGCCGCCCAAGTGGGCCTTCGGCACCTGGATGAGCCGCTGCCAGTACATGAACCAGGGCGAGGCCGAGGAGGCGATGCGCGGACTGCGCTCGCGCGGCATCCCGGCCGACGTGATCCATCTCGACCCGATGTGGATGCCGATCCACTACTACTACAAGATCGGTGTCGATGCCTGCGACTTCGACTGGAACGACACCGGCTTCCCAGACCACCGCGCGCTGTTCAAGCGCTGGCGTGATGACGGCTTCGACATCAGCCTGTGGGTCAACCCCTACCTGCCCGAGACGCACCGCATCTACGCCGAGGCCAAGTCGGCCGGTCACCTGCTGCGTGACGAGAACGGCGGCATCGCCCGCCTGTCGCACGGCGAGGCGGTGGGCATGGTCGATTTCACCAACCCCGCCGCCAAGGCGTGGTGGCAGGGGAAGCTGGAGGCCTGCCTGCGCGACGGCGCCTCGGTGATCAAGCCCGACTACGGCGACCGCGTGCCCGAGACGGCGGTGGCGCACAACGGCATGAGCGGGCGTGAACTGCACAACCTCTACCTGCACCTCTACTGCGAGACCGCCTACCAGGCGGCGCTCAGCGTGCGCCATGAGGGCATCGTGTGGCGGCGTGCGGGCTTCGTCGGCACCCAGCGCTATCCCGGCACCTGGGCCGGCGACACCCAGACCACCTGGGAGGCCTTCCGCTGCTGCCTGCGCGGCGGCCTGTCGGCGGGCTTCGGTGCCGAGGGCTTCTGGAGCCACGACATCGGCGGCTTCTGTGGGCCGATGCCTTCGCCGGAACTCTTCATCCGCTGGATGCAGCTCGGCTTCCTCTCGCCCTTCACGCGCTTCCACGGCAATGGCCTGCGCGAGCCATGGCACTACGGCGACACCGCCACGGCCGTGGCGCAGCACTACGGCCAACTGCGCTATCGCCTGATCCCCTACCTGCTCGCCGCCGCCGAAGAGGCCTGTGCACGCGGCACGCCGCTGCAACGCGCGCTGATTCTCGAGTTCCAGGGCCAGCCCGGCGTCGAGCGCATCGATGACCAGCTGATGCTCGGCCCAGACCTGATGCTCAACCCGGTGCAGGAGGCCGGAGCGCGCTCACGCACCGCCTGGTTGCCCGAGGCGCTGTGGCATCCGCTGGATGGCGGGGCTCCGCTGGCCGGCGGCCGCTTCGCCGTGTTGCCCGCGCCGCTCGAACGCCTGCCCGTGCTGGTGCGCGGCGGGGCGCTGATCCCGTCCTACGCGCAGGCGCAGCAGCACCTCAAGCAGCCGGTGCCGGAGCGTCTGCTGCTGACCGCCTATGCTGGCGATCGCGAGCGTTGCCGCTGCCTGGCCTTCGATGACGGTGCCGGCCGGGTCGAGGCCAGCCACGCCAGCACGGCGGCTGGCGGCACGGTGACGGTGCGTTGCGCCCGTGCCGTCATCGTGCGGGTGGTCGGCAGTGACCTGGCGGACATCGAGCTGCCACCGGGCGGCGGCGAGGTGCGGTACCGCTGCCGTGTCGGATAATCCGACTCCATGCCGCTGCGTGGTGGAAGATTCCCCGTCGCCGCCTGGGGAGTGACGGCCAGCATAGGCGGCATGCTGCGCACGCTCCTGTTGTCGCTCCTCATTACCTGCGTCTCGGCCGGCGAAGCCGTGCGCCAGCTACCGCCCGGCTGGCTCGGCGCCAACGCCAACCTCGGCCGCGCCACCTGGAACGCGCCGGGGATGGCCGAACAGCTCGCCAGCCTCGGCCTGGGCACGCTGCGCTATCCCGGCGGTACCGTCGGGAACTACTGGGCGTGGCGCGATGGCTGGGTGAGTTTCGGCGGCGAGGCCGCGCTTGGACACATCACGACGATGGCCCGTCAGCGTCCGCCTCGGCCAGCCAACACCCCGCAGCAGTTCGTGCAGGCGATCGCTGCTGATCCTGCGTCCGGTGTGTGGATGCTCAACCTGGTGACCGCCGATCTCGCCGACCAGCTCGCCATGCTGCGTACCGCCCAGACAGCCGGGGCGGTGATCCGCCGGGTCGAGCTCGGCAACGAACTCTATTTCGCCCTGCCCGAGAACCGTGCGGTGCATCCCACCGCCGCCGACTACGCCCGCGAGGCCGGACACTGGGCGGCGGCGATCCGCGCCGAGTTCCCCGCCGCGCGCTGCGCGGCACTGGCCCACGGCAAGGTCGAGGACGCCGACGCGCCCGAGCGCAAGCGCACCTGGGATGCCGCGATCGCCGGCGGCCTGGCGGGCATCGACGCCCTAACCGTGCACATCTATGCCCCCAGTCCGGTGCAGGAGCTGGCGGTGGAGCTGGCCCGCGAGCGCAGCATCGACCTGCCCGAGAAGGCGATCGCGCGGCGCAAGCATCCAGCGATGCCCGGCCTGCTGCGCGCGGCGCGCGAGCGCCCCGGTCTGGCCGCCGCCGCGGTCGCGGCGGCGCGCGGCCGCATCGCCGAGGTCCTTGGCCCAGGCGTCGCCGACCAGCCGCCGCTGCCGCTATGGGTCACCGAATACAATCTATTCGAGACCGGCGAGGATGGGCTGGGCGGCACCTGGGCGCAGGCCCTGGCGCTGGCGGCGATGACCCTGGACTTGGCCTGCGAGCCCCGGGTCGAGCTGGCGATGGTCCACAACCTGGTCGGCAATCCTGGCTTCGCGCTGTGCGAACCGGCCGATGACGGCCGCCTGCGCCTCAGCCAGATGGGTCAGGTGATCGCGCACCTGACGCCGCTGCTCAATCGCGGCGGCAGCGTCCGGCGGCTCGCTGGCGACCTGCCCGGGGTCGAGGTGCGGCAGGAGGGGAAACGCATCGTGGTGCTGATCAACCCGCACGAGCAGCCGCATGCGCTACCCGCTGCGCTTACCGCGCCGGCCACCGCCACAGTGCTGAGTGCCGCGGCCCTGGCTGCCACGGTTGAGATCCAGGAGGGTACGCCGATCACCGCTCTGCCGCCGCTTAGCCTGGTCACCGTGACATTTTAACCGTCTGGTGATCCTGGCGCAGGACCCCGAGTGGATGCGCCGCACCTGGGGCCTGCGCGTCGGCCGGCAGGTCGAGCGCCAGGCCTGGCCGCTGGCCAATCCGGTGATGCAGGGGCTGAACGCCTGGGATCTGCGCGACTGGACCGGCTCGGGCGGTCTGCTGCCGGCGGTCGAGACGCCCTTCACTGGTTTCGCCAAGGGCTTCCGCGACTTCCCAGCCTGGGGCTGGCGCTGGGACACGCAGGGTTCGGTGAGTTCGGCCGCGATCGAAGTCCCGCATCGCGCCGGCGCCCTGTGCCAGATCCAGACCAATCTCGGTGCCTCCTTCACCGGCGATGCTGCTCCGCCCCGAGCGCGGACCTCTACCATCCCGACTGGCGCGACGACCACCGTCTCGGCGACGATCCCGCCCGCTACAGCAAGTACTGACCGGAATCGAACGACGGCCGTGGGCTGGTCAGATCAGCCGCGCCAGCGCCTCGCGATACCATGCCGCCAACGCCAACCGATTGCAGGGCTCGGCACCGGCCGCATCTAGCAACGCTGGCGACCACAGGATGCGGCCTGCACCGTTGGCGCTCAGCGCGGCCAGCGGGATCCCGCGCGGATCGCGAGCCAGGACCTCGGCCGGGCCGGGATCCATCTCCAGGCAGACCTGGCGCGGATAGGCGGCGCAGCGCACGGGGCCTGCAGCGGTCGGCAGTTCTACCGGCTGGGGCAGCCGATGGTCGATCGGTCGGGCCACCAGCAACGCCTCCATGTCCTCTCCCACCGTGGCGTGATCTATGCCATGCCACAGCAGCCGGCCGCCTTGGCGCACCCAGGCGACGAGACGGCGCGCCTCGTCGATGCCGACCGCAGCGCCGGGATTGACCAACGGCAGGTCGGGCAGCGTCTGATCATGCCGGGCGATGACCGGTGCATAGCCGGCGGTGCGCAGGGCGTGCCAGCAGGACAGCAGCCGCTGCCCCAGCGCTTCGCTGGTGTTGCCGACGTCGGTCACGGGATCACGCCGGTCGCGCGAGGCGGGCCAGTAGATCGCCACCTCGCCGCACGGCAGCGGAGGCGGACAGGGCAATGCACTCCAGGTGCGCAGGCGCTCCCAGAACGGTTCGGTGCCCGGACGCGGCCGACCCTGCGCATCCAGCAGTCCGAGCCGCTGCTCGAAGCCGCCCTTGGCGTAGGGATGGCAACGCGCAGTGATGTCGCGCAGGCACCACCACAGGAAGCCGTTGGCCCCGGCGGCGCGGCAGCCATCCAAGGTGCGCTCCAGCCAGACGCGCATGCGCTCCGGCCCGTTGCCGATGATGGTGCCGAACTCCTGGACCAGCACCGGGCCGAAGGCGCGGGCGCAGGCGGTGTAGGCCGGCAGCAGATCCCCCGCCAGCGGATCAGCCATGCCATCGAAGGGGATGGGGTGCCAGCCCGGCACGGGGTAGCCATGCATCGACAGGAAGTCGCAATCGGCCTGGGCCGTGAACGGCCAGCCGCGATCCCCGACCACCTGGTTCTGATCATTGCCGACGCAGACCAGCAGGCCAGGTAATGCTGCCTTGGCAGTGGCGACCATGCGCGAGCACCACGCCGCCGTCGCCACCGGTCCAGCGCTGGCCGCGGCGTCGATCGCGCTGGGTTCGTTGCCGAGGTCGAGGGCAAGCAGGTGATCGGCATGCGGACGCAGGTGTTCAGCCACGGCCTGCACCAGGGCCGCGCCGCGCTCGATCAGGAACGGATCGCTGAAGGGGTTGCGCCCAGCCATGCCCTGCGGCCAGAAGTGGCCCCCCGACATGAAGCCGACGAAAAGACAGGGATGCGCCAGCAGCCCGCGCTCGCCGCACCAACCGGCAAACTCGGCGATGCGCCCGACCATGCGCTGGTCCAGGGAGCCAAGCCGGGGCTCGAGGTGGTCCCAGCGCGCGAAGTAGCGGATCGTGTTCAGGCCGAGCGCCGCGGCGAGGTCGAGATCGCGACGGATCTCGTCGGACGGCCAGGCCTGCAGCATTTCGACGCCGCACGAGCCCGGCCAGTAGTTCGCGCCCATGGGGACGAAGGAGGCCCCCTTCCGGCGGAATCCGCCGTGAAGATCAAGGATGGTCATCGTCATGTCCGACGCGTCGTAGCGGACCTGGCCCGGTATGCACCCAATTCGTCTTCCGAGGTCAGGGCACCGCCACGGCACCCAGGTCGATCAATGCTTCGCAGGCGGTGGCCCCGTCGGCCATGGCCGCGAAGCCGGGGATCGGTCGGCCGTTGAGGTGGACCGCCATGCCCGGCTGACCGCGTACCGGCGCCGCCTGATCGTGGACGACGCCGGCCGGATTGACCATGCGCAACGCCTCATCGATGCGCAGATCGCACCACAGGCGTCGCTGCTGCCGGATGGGCGAGGGCGAGATCATTCCCAACACCACGGTGTCAGGCGGTCCGCGCGGCACTGCATACAGGGATCCATCCAGCCGCTTGGCCCAGGCCTCGGCCGAGGAGCGCGACATGGCGATGGGGAGATGCAGCAGCCGACGGCCTGCGTGGACCACGGCTTGGCGGCGCAATGCCTCCAGATCACCGATCGCCATGCTGCGCATGGTCCGCATCTCGCGCTGCCTGCCTGCCTCGACCGGTTGGCTGATCCAGGCCAACTGACCCGCCTCCCAGGTCGCCTCGTCCAGTTGCGGCCAGCCATGCGCCAACATGCGCACCCGATGCGTGGGCGGATGACGAAGCGGGGCCTCCAAGGCCTGGATCTCCTCCACCGTCGCAGGCAATGGCCGGAGATCAGCGACCGGGCATCCCGCCATGCTCAGGTGGCGCAGCGGCGTGGTGGCGAGTGGTGTCAGGTCGCCAACCGCAGTCCCGTTGATCACCAGGCTCTGCAGGGGCGTCTGCGCCAACGGCGAGAGGTCGGCAATCCGCGTGTCGCCACCACGCAGATGGACCAGGGGCGCCCCACGCAGCGGAGCAAGATCGGACACCATCGAGCCATTGCAGCTCAGCGATTCGAGCGGCAGGCCGGCCAACGGCGTGAGGTCGGCAACCGCCGTGTGATCGATGCTCAGCACGCGCAGGCCCGTGATGGCGGCCAACGGCGTGAGGCCGATCACCTGACTCGACCCGAGGCTCAGGTCGGTCAAGGTTTTCCGGATCAGCCCACCCAGCGGACGCAAATCGCTGAGTGGTGTCGAGGCCACCTGCAGCGACTCGATCGGACAATCGCTGATCGGGGCAAGGTCGGCCACCCGGGTCCGGCTGACCTTGAGGTTACGCAGCGGAGCCCCACGCAGCGGAGCAAGATCGGACACCGTGGTCCCACTCAGGCTCAGAAACTGCAGGGGCGCCCCGTGCAGCGCCGTCACGGCCGCGACCTGCGTATCGGATAGATCCAAGTGCGTCAGGGGCAGGCCGGCAAGCGGCGCCAGGTCGCTCAGCGGATTGCCGCCCAGAGACAGCCTGCTGATCCGGCTGCCGGCCAACGGGGCCAGGTCCGTGAGGCCCAGATGATTCAGATCGAGAGCCGATACCCCGGGTGTCTGCACCAGCACCTTCAGCAACCGCGACGCCTCAAGAGAGGCCAGACGCTGCCTGGGCAGGGCAAGCAGGGCCAGAGCGGTGCGGCTGCCGGGATCAGCCCGCTGGCCCCGTTCGGCAGCAGTGATCGCTCCGGCGAAGTCGCCGGCCAGCCAAGCCGCCGAGGCATCGGCCTCGAGTACGGCCGACCACCAGCGTCCGGCCTCGGCCTGCGCCCCCAGGCGCAATCGCACGCCCGCCGTCAACGACGTAGCCAGCTCTGCGGGCAAGGAAGCGGCCAGCAGGCACGCCTTGGCTGCCGATCGGAAGGCAAGTTCACCGTGCCCAGCATCCTCGGCTATGCGCAATGCCTCACGCACGGCCTCCTCGATTTGTCCCGTGCGTGCCAGGGCATCCACCGCAACCAGAGGCGAGGCCTGGGCCGGATGTCCCAGCCGCGTGATGGCGAGGCCGCGCAGTCGCAGGCGGTCCGACCACGAGCGCAGGAAGATGCCGCGGTCCTGCACCGGCGGTGGCAAGGGATCGACGTGGCGGAAGACGATCGTGCCATCGATGACGACGCGCAATTCATCCTCGCTACGTTCGAAGGCGATATGGTACCAGCGCCCAGGCACGAAACCACGCTCAACCCCGTCGGCGATCGAAGCCGGACGGTCCTCAGCGATGCGCGCCAGGAAGGTGTTGGTGCCGGAATAGCCCGCAACCTGCCCGGAATAGCCCCAGGGCAGGGAGGCCGCCTGGCCACCCTGCCGCGCCCCGAATCCGACTTCCAGTCCATCGATGTCGTCGAGCCAGCAGGCCTCCATCTCGATGCGCAGATCGCCAGAGGGATAGTCCCCCTGCAAGGCGTATTGACTCCGGGGACTCAGCAACACGACCCCGTCCTGTTCCTGCGCCGTTTCACCGGTTGCCTTGATGAGTTTTGCAGCCGCAGTCCCCGCCGGCCAGGTTGCAACCTCGCGCCACTGCCGCTGCCGGGCCTGCCACTGCCCGGCCTGGACATAGATGCCGGCCGCGATCAGCACGGCCACGCAGACGGCGAGCGTAGCGGTGATCCGGCGACGCCGGGTACGCCGACGCTGCGCCTCGCCGATGCGCAGGCGTAGGCCCTCGAGCGCAGGATCCTGCCCCAAAGCCACGGAAAGTTCATCCGCCAAGGCAAGATCCCCTGCGCCCAATGCTTGCTCGGCACGGCTGAGACGCAGGTCGCGCAGGGCGCGGGTCGCGCCGGGATCGTTGGAGGACAGCGCGATCGCCTGCTGCATCAGACCTTCGGCGTGCAGGTAGGCTTGATGGTCACCAAGCATCGACCGCTGCTGCGCGGCGACGATAAGTCGGCCGGCTTCGAGGGCGCGCATCGCCGCGCGCAGAGCTTCGATGAAACGGCTGACATTCGCAGGCCGAGCAGAAGGGTGGCTGGCAGTCGCCTGGGCCGCCAGTTCGCCGAGAGGACCGGGGGGAAGAATCCCATCGAAGCGGTTGTCGCTCGCGGTGATGATGCATTCCTGCGCCGTCGTCCCGGGGTGCGGACGGTGCCCGGTGAGGACCCAACGCAGGACCGCACCCAGCAGATAGACATCGCTACGAATACCGATGGCCGCGATCTCGCCGCGCGCAACCTCAGGCGGCATCCAGCGCGGCGAACCGGACACCGCATTCAGATGCGTAATTGCCGGCGCATGCCGGTGGCCGCCGTGCGGGGCATCATGGGCCTGGGCGGCAAAGCCCCAATCCATCAGCATCACCTCGCCGAAATCGCCCAGCATCACGTTCTCAGGCTTGATGTCGCGATGCATCACGCCCTGACCATGCGCATAGTCCACCGCCTCGCTGATGCGCATGAGCACTTGGAGGTTGTCCGCGAGCGGCATCGTGCACATGCGCTCCGACCAGGGCCGACCACTGATCTTGCGCATGACGTAGAACGGACTGCGCTGCTCGGTCAGGCCGATGTCGTACACCGCCGGGATGCAGGGGTGCTCGAGCGAGGCAGTCACCGCAGCCTCGCCCAGCAGCTGGGCCTCGCCATCGCGGATGCGCACATCGGTACGCAGCCGCTTGAGGGCGACCACCCGGTCGCAGGAGGTCTGCTTGACCTCTTCGACCACGCCCATGCCGCCCTGGCCGAGCTGACCGATGACGGAGAAGTGAGGAGGCCGCCCCTGCCAATCACTGCCGATGCGGAAGCGGCGCATGACCAGACGACCGTAACCGACCGCCACATGTTTGGCTGATGAACCTGGGTCTGCCTGGGGCGGAGAGGATATGACCGGCAGCAGCCGGGTCTCTGTGCTGGACAATGGCACCTGACTTAACGAACCCCTCTGTCGGCCTTGAGGTGCCACTTGCTTCCGATGCGAAATGCATGGCGTTTTTCAGCACGACCTG
>JAIFND010000238.1 GCA_020047915.1 bacterium
TCCAGCCAGTTGCGCATGTCGTGACCGTCCTGCGAGCCATGCTTCTGGTAGATGCTGAATGCGGCCCGGGCGACCTCTTCGTGGTCCGCCGTGCAGCATGGGCCATCGTGATGACGGTGGTGGTCGTGGTGGAGGTTGAGGTTGCTCATGCCGCGCATGGTGGTCCGCGCATTCCCAGCTGCCCATGGGGTGAAAACCCCAGCGCATGCGATGACGTATGCGAGGAGGCTGCGGGCGATGAAGATTGCGAAACCTGCACCCGTGGTCAAAGGCTCCAGCACTGACGTCCGGGCATGTTGTGCGTGACGGGTGGTCCGGTCCTGGTCTGTTGGCCACCGCCAGGAAGCTGTGTCGGCTGCAGCCTGCCAAGACGGTCCTGACGACGCCGATCCGTGATCTCGCGCAACTCGTCGGTGGCCGGATGGATCAGCTGCTGCATCCGCATCGTCTGGCGACCGAGGCGGCGCCGATGCGCTCCGAGCTGTTCAGTTCCGAGCAGCTGCAACGTCATGCTCGCGAACTGGCCGGTTGGCATGAGGTTGACCGGCGGCCCGACGGCCATGCCCTGCTCCGGCGCCTGGAGGACAATGCCGAGGTGCTGTCCCAGGCCCACGAGCTGGTCCGCGAAGGGGTCGCGGCGCATCGCCGCATCGCCCCGGCGGCCGAATGGCTGCTCGACAACTATTACCTGGTGGAGGATCAGATCCGCACCACCCGGCGGCATCTGCCACGCGGCTACAGCCGGCTGCTGCCGCGCCTGGCCAATGGCCCGCATATCGGACTGCCGCGGGTCTATTCCCTCGCCATCGAACTGATCTCGCATACCGATGGCCGGGTGGATCTTGCCGATCTCAACCGCTTCACCGTCTCGTACCAGTCGGTGGCCGCCCTCACCCTGGGCGAACTATGGGCGATCCCGATCATGCTGCGTCTGGCGCTGACCGAGAATCTGCGCCGGGTGGCGGTGCGCATCTGCGACAGCCATCGCGCCTGCGATGCCGCCAGCCAGTGGTTCACCAGGCTGTTCGCCGGGAGGAACCCGACCGAACTGGTCATGACGGTGGCCGACATGGTCCAGGATGACCCCGTCCTCTCCACCGCGTTCGTCGCCGAGTTCGCGCGCCGTTTCCAGGACCAGAACCCATCGCTGTCATTCGCCAAGGTGTGGATCGAGCAGCGGCTCGCCGAGAGCCACCAGACCATCGAACAGCTGGTACTGGCCGAACACCAGGGCCAGGCTTCCGACCAGGTGTCGATCGGCAACTCGATCACCAGCCTGCGGACGCTCTCGGCGATCGACTGGCGCGATTTCGTGGAAGGCATCAGCGTGGTCGAGGCGCTCTTGCGCGGTGATCCGGCCGGGATTTACATCCGCATGGATTTCGCGACGCGTGACAGCTACCGGCACGCGGTCGAGGCGCTGGCGCGGCGCAGCCGCCGGGCCGAGGACGCCGTCGCCAGCGCCGTCGTCGCCCTGGCCGCGGCAGCGCCCCGCGGAGCGGACGACGATCCGCGGCGGAACCACGTCGGCTTCTATCTGATCGACGCCGGCCGGTGCGAACTGTCGCGCCAGGTCGGGGCCAGCCCGACCCTGGGCATGCGCCTTGCCGCACGGGGCCAGGGCTTGCGCCTCTGGCTCTACCTCGGACCCATGGTGCTGATGACCGCTGTGGTGGTGGCGAGCATGCTTCACTTGTCGCTGGCGGACGGCTGGCACGCGACCGACGAGCTTCTGCCCCTCTGGCTGGTGCTGATCGCTGGGCTGACCGCCCTGGCCGCCAGTCAGACCGCTGTGGCCTGCGTCAACTGGCTGGCCACCCGGCTGGTGCACCCCGCAGTGCTGCCGCGTCTCGACTTCCGTCTCGGCATCCCGGCCGACCGGGCCACCCTGGTGGTGATCCCCACCATGCTGGGCGGCGTCGCGGATGGCGAGGCCCTGGCCGATGGACTGGAGGTCCGCTACCTCGGCAATCCCGATGCGCATCTGCACTTCGCCCTGCTGACCGATTTCGCCGATGCCGCGCAGGAGACCATGCCGGGGGACGAGGCGGTGCTGCAAGCGGCCTGCGACGCGATCGCGGCGCTCAACCACAAGTACCGCCTGATCCGGCCAGGGATCTTCCATCTCTTCCACCGCCCGCGGCGATGGAACGCCCAGGAGGGGAGCTGGATGGGCGAGGAGCGTAAGCGCGGCAAGCTCCGCGATCTCAACCGGCTGCTGCTCTCGGGCGAGCGCGACGGTTTCCAACGCGTGATCGGCGAGGCCACCCAGCTGCAGGGCATCGCCTACGTCATCACCCTCGACACCGATACCCAGCTGCCGCGCGAGGAGGCCTTCCGGCTGGTCGGGACCATCGCCCACCCCCTCAACCAGGCCGTGTACGTCGAGCGCACGCAGCGTGTCGTGGCCGGTTACGGGGTGCTGCAGCCACGTGTGTCGATCAGTCTGCCGAGCACCGCCTGCACCTGGTTCGCCCACCTCTTCGCGGGTGAATCGGGCATCGATCCCTACACCCGGACGGTGTCTGACGTCTATCAGGACGTGTTCAGTGAGGGCTCGTTCATCGGCAAGGGGATCTACGACCTCGCCGCCTTCGCTGCCGCCACCGCCGGCCGCTTTCCCGACAACGCCATCCTCAGCCACGACCTCATCGAGGGCTGCTATGCCCGCTCTGGACTGGTCAGCGACGTCCTCCTGGTCGAGAACCAGCCGGCCCGCTATCTCGCGGACATCGCCCGCCGCCAGCGCTGGATGCGCGGCGACTGGCAGCTCTTGTGGTGGGCGCTGCCGCGGGTTCCGGTCCCCGTCCTCAGCGAGAGCCGGACGCGCTGGGTTGCCAATCCGCTGTCAGCGCTGTCGCG
The DNA here is from genome assembly GCA_020047915.1 of bacterium. Lineage (GTDB taxonomy): Bacteria > Planctomycetota > UBA11346 > UBA11346 > UBA11346 > UBA11346. The sequence goes on from JAIFND010000238.1 coordinate 2,863, forward strand.
CTGGAAGATCCTCGACAACCTCCGGCGCAGCCTGCTGCCGCCAGCCCTGCTCGTCGTGCTGGTCGCCGGGTGGACCGTGCTGCCCGGGCAGGCGTGGTGGTGGACAACCCTGGTGCTGATCCTCCTGATCCTGCCCACCGCGCTCGCTGCCGTGGCCGGACTGATCGGACGGAATCAGGAGACCACGTGGCGGATGCACCTGCAGGTCTGGGCGGAAGGGTTCGGCCATGGCCTCGCCATGGCCGGATCCACCCTCATCCTGCTGCCCTTCGAGGCCGTCATCGCCTGCGATGCCGTCTGGCGCAGCCTCTGGCGGATGCTGATCAGCGGTCGCCACCGGCTCGCCTGGCAGACTTCCAGCGAGGCCGAGCGCCAAGCCCGCGCCGATGCGCCGGGGGTCTATGCCGCGATGTGGTCCGCCCCGGCGGTCGCGGTCGTGGTGGCTGCGACGGTGCTGCTGTGGCGCCCCGACGCTGCGGCGGCGGCCATCCCGCTGTGCGGACTGTGGGCCATGTCGCCGGTCCTGGCGTGGTGGCTGAGCCGGCCCCTGGTCGCGGTCGATCCCGACCTGAGCGCCGCCGATCATGCCTTCCTCGGCCGGCTGTCGCGCCGGACCTGGCGCTTCTTCGAGACCTTCGTCACCGCCGAGGACCACTGGCTGCCGCCTGACAACTACCAGGAGTATGCCGTTGCGACGGTCGCGCACCGCACCTCGCCGACCAACATCGGGCTGGCGCTGCTGGGCGACCTCGCGGCCCGGGACTTCGGCTATCTGACCATCGGCCAGTTCATCGAACGTTGTGCACGGACCACGACCACGTTGCAGGGGATGGAGCGGCATCACGGGCACTTCTTCAACTGGTATGACACCCAGACGCTGCTGCCGCTGCTGCCGCGCTACATCTCGACCGTCGATAGCGGCAATCTCGCCGCCTATCTGATGATCCTGCGGACCGGCCTGGACGAACTCGGCAGCATCCCGCTGGTGCCGGGGCGCCTGCTGGCCGGCCTGCAGCACACCGTCGGCTGCCTGGTCGAGGCTGCGGCGCAGCAGGATGGGCAGGGCGCAGACGGTGGAGTCCTCGAAGAACTGCTCGACGCCTGTGCGCAGCGTCCGGCGACCTTGACCGACGCAGCCGCCCAGCTCGCCCGGCTGCTGGCTCTCGCCGAGCGCTTCACCGCCAGCGGGGCGGCCACCTGCGCCGAATCCCGCTGGTGGGCCGAGGCGCTGGTGCGGGAAGCACGCTCCCAGCGCGATGAACTGGCGCTGCTCGCACCGTGGTCGGACCTGGCGCCGCCGCCCTGGCAGGTCGGCCGCAACGGCTGCGGCCGCCTGATCGAGGACCTGCGCCTGCGCCTCATCGACCTGGAGGCCGGCACCAGCCTGGAAGCGATCGCTGCGTTCAGCTCCGGCCTGCTGCCTGAAATCGATCTGGTCATCGGTGAACTGGTCGCCACCGCCCCGCAGGGCTCGGCGGCCACCCTGGCGTGGTTCAAGGTGATGCGCCAGCGGCTCTGCACAGCCAGCGAACTGGCGGCGCAGCACCTGGCCCGGGCCGGACATCTCGGCCAGATCTGCGCCGGACTGGCCGACATGGACCTGTCATTCCTCTATGATCGCACCCGCAAGCTGTTCTCGATCGGATTCAACGTCAGCGACAACCGACTCGACCGCAGCTATTACGATCTGCTCGCGTCCGAGGCGCGGATGGGCAGCTACGTCGCCATCGCCCAGGGTCGGGTGACGCAGGACCACTGGTTCGCGCTCGGACGCCAGCTCACGGTTTCCGGATCCTCGAACGCGCTGCTCTCGTGGAGCGGTTCGATGTTCGAATACCTGATGCCGCAACTGGTGATGCCGACCTATCCGGAAACACTGCTGGCGATCAGCAACCGGGCCGTGGTCAGGCGGCAGATCGAATACGGACGTCAGCGCGGGGTGCCCTGGGGGATCTCGGAGTCCGGCTACAACCTCACCGATGCCCAACTCATCTACCAGTACCGCGCCTTCGGCGTCCCTGGCCTCGGCCTCAAGCGCGGCCTGGCCGATGACCTGGTGGTCGCACCCTACGCCACCCTTCTCGGCCTGATGATCGAGCCGGAAGCGGCCTGCGCGAATCTGCGTCGGCTCGCCGCCGCTGGAATGGCGGGCCCCTACGGGCTCTACGAAGCGATCGACTATACGCCGCTGCGCATGCCGGAGGGGGTGACGGTGCAGACGGTGCAGTCCTACATGGCCCATCACCAGGGTATGAGCCTGCTCGCCCTGGCGCAGTTCATGCTCGGGCAGCCGATGCAACGCCGCTTCCTGGCCGATGCGCAGTTCAAGGCGACCCTGCTTCTGCTCCAGGAGCGTCCACTGCGGGCGACCGCGGTGATCCAGCCGCATGCCTCGGAGGCGAGCACCACGTTGCATGCCGGTGGCGAGAATGAATCCGCGATGCGGACGTTCAGCGATCCCAATGCGGTGCTGCCTGAAGTGCACCTGCTCTCCAACGGCAGCTACCACGTCATGGTGGGCGTTGCCGGGGGTGGATACAGCCGGTGGAGGGATCTGGCCGTCAATCGCTGGCGCAGCGATCCTGCCAACGAGGCGTTCGGGATGTTCTGCTACCTGCGCGACGTGGAGAGCGGCGAGGTGTGGTCGAACACCTACCAGCCGACGCTGCGCTCATGTTCGAGCTATGAGGCGATCTTCACCCAGGCCAGGGCCGAGTTCCGCCGTCGCGACCATCAGATAGACGTCCACACCCAGATCAGCGTCTCGCCCGAGGACGATATCGAGCTGCGTCGCATCACCCTGACCAATCGTTCGACCAGCGAACGGGTGATCGAACTGACCAGCTTCACCGAGGTCGTCGATGCGCCGCAGGCTGCGGATGCCGCGCATCCGGCTTTCAGCAACCTGTTCGTGCACACCGGCATCGACCACGTCCACAAGGCGATCCTGTGCTCGCGCCGGGCGCGCCGCGCCGACGAACGTCCGGCCTGGCTGTTCCACCTGATGACCCTGTCCGGCAGCGAGGTCGGGGAGGCGTCCTACGAGACCGACCGCATGCGCTTCGTCGGCCGGGACCGCAGCCCTGCCGACCCGGCCGCGATGGCCACGACGGCTCCGCTGTCCGGCAGCATCGGCTCGGTGCTTGATCCGGTGGCGGCGATCCGCCGCTGTGTGCGCCTGAAACCGGACGAGGAGATCGATGTCGATCTGGTCTTCGGCATGGCCGACACCCGCGAGCAGGCGGAGATGCTGATCGGCAAATACCACGACCAGCGGCTGTGCGAACGTGTCTTCGGCCTGTCCTGGACGCATAGCCAGGTCGTCTTGCGCCAACTCGGCGCCAGCGAGGCCGAGGCCCAGCTCTATGGCCGTCTGGCCGGTTCGATCATCCACCCGCTGGCCCTGCGTCGGGCGCCGGCAGGCGTGCTGGCGCGCAACCGTCGCAGCCAGGCCGGGCTGTGGGCCTACGGCATCTCCGGCGACCTGCCCATGGTGCTGCTGCGCATAGCCGATGGCGACCATCTCCGGCTGGTGCGGGAAATGATCCAGGCGCACGTCTATTGGCGCTCGAAGGGTCTGATCGTCGATCTGGTGATCTGGAACGAGGATCATTCGGTCTATCGCCAGGCCCTGTACGATCAGATTGCCGCCCTGGTGGCCTCTGGCAGCGACCTCGCCCTGGTCGATCAGCCTGGTGGGATCTTCGTGCGCCGTTCCGAGCAGATGACCGAGGAGGATCGCATCCTGCTTCAGACCGTGGCCCGGATGGTGATCAGAGACAGCGACGTGACGCTGGCGCACTTCGCCGACCGCTGGTCGCGCGGCGGCATCCTGCCGCCGCGCCTCGTCCCGAGCCGTCCCTACCGCCCATCCCCGCCTGTGCCGGCAGCGATCCCCCCCGATCTGATCTGCAGCAACGGCCTGGGCGGCTTCACGCGCGATGGCCGTGAATACATCATCGCCCTCGAGAACGACTCCAGCACGCCGCTGCCGTGGGTCAATGTGCTGGCCAATCCCGAATTCGGCAGTGTGGTCAGCGCCTCGGGCAGCGCCTACACCTGGGCGGGAAACGCGCACGAATACCGTCTGACCCCGTGGCACAACGATCCGGTGGGCGATCCCAGCGGCGAGGCGTTCTACCTGCGCGACGAGGAGACCGGCAGGTATTGGTCGCCGAGCCCGGCGCCGGCCCGGGGCGATGGACGCTACGTCGTCCGCCATGGTTTCGGCTACAGTGCCTTCCTGCACGTGGAAGACGGCCTGACCTGCGAGATGATGGTCTTCGTGGCGATCGATGCGCCGGTGAAGGTGGTCACGATCACGGTGCGCAACCGGTCGCGGAGCCGGCGGCGGCTGTCGCTTACCGGGTATTGGGAATGGGTGCTGGGCGAGCAGCGTCAGCAGTCCGCGATGCACGTCGTGACCGAACTCGACCATGCCAGCGGCATCCTCACCGCCCGCAACGCCTATCATGCGGAATCCGGATCGCGCCTCGTCTTCGTCGATGTCAGTGACCGCAACCGCAGCTTCACCGGCGATCGGGGTGAGTTCCTTGGCCGCAACCGCAGTCTGGCCACCCCGGCGGCGCTCGGCCGGCAGCGCCTCTCCGGCCGGGTCGGGGCCGGACTCGATCCCTGCGCCGCATTGCAGGTCGCCTTCGAGCTCGCCGATGACGAGGTCCGCGAGATCGTGTTCACGGTCGGGGTCGCCGACAGCATCGCCCAGGCCCGCCAACTGGCGCAGCGCCACTGCGCCGTCGAAGGCTCGCGCCGGACGCAGGAGGAGGTCTGGGGACACTGGAACCGCACCCTCGGGTCCGTGCACGTCGAGACGCCGGATCCTACCGTGAACATCCTCGCCAACGGCTGGCTGCTCTACCAGACCATCGCCTGTCGGATGTGGGCACGCAGCGGTTTCTACCAGTCCGGTGGGGCCTTCGGTTTCCGCGACCAGCTCCAGGATGCGATGGCCCTCACCCAGGTGGCGCCCTGGCTGCTACGTGAGCACCTGCTGCGCGCCGCCGCCCACCAGTTCGGCGAAGGCGATGTGCAGCACTGGTGGCATCCCCCCGGAGGCAGCGGGGTGCGGACCCACTTCTCCGACGACTACCTGTGGCTGCCCTGCGCGGTGGCGCGCTATTGCCTGGCCACCGGCGACACCGGGGTGCTCGATGAGCCGGTGCCCTTCATCGAGGGCCGGATGGTGCGGGCCGACGAGGAGGCCTACTACGACAGGCCCGGGCCTGGTCCGACCGCGACCTTGTACGAGCACTGCGTCCGGGCGGTCAATCATGGTCTGCGCTGGGGCGCGCATGGCCTGCCATTGATGGGTTGCGGCGACTGGAATGACGGCATGAATCTGGTCGGCGCTGGCGGCAAAGGCGAGAGCGTATGGCTGGGATTCTTTCTTCACGACGTGCTGGAGCAGTTCGCACGGGTGGCCCAGGGACGCGGTGACGTGCGATTCGCCGAGCACTGCACCAACGAGGCGGCGGGCCTCAAGCTGCGCCTTGAGGCCACCGCCTGGGATGGGGCCTGGTACCGCCGGGCCTTCTTCGACGACGGCACCCCGCTGGGTTCAGCGAGCAACGTCGAATGCCAGATCGATTCCCTGCCGCAGAGCTGGGCGGTGCTGTCCGGGGTCGGTGATCCGCTACGGGTACGCGGCGCGATGGAGGAGGTGGACCGTCGCCTGGTCAGTCGCAGCGAGGGGTTGATCCGGCTGTTCACCCCACCCTTCGACCGCTCGGGCCTCGACCCCGGCTACATCAAGGGCTATGCCCCTGGAGTACGCGAGAATGGCGGCCAGTACACCCATGCTGCGATCTGGACGGTGATGGCCTTCGCCAGGCTCGGTGATCATGAGCGGGCCTGGGAATTGTGGTCGCTGATCAATCCGGTGGCGAAGTCCGCTTCGCCGGAGGCGCTGGCGGTCTATCAGGTCGAACCCTACGTGGTCGCCGCCGACGTCTATGGCATGGCCCCGCACATCGGCCGCGGCGGGTGGACCTGGTACACGGGTTCAGCGGGCTGGATGTACCGGCTGCTCAGCGAATCGCTGCTTGGCCTCCTCCGTGAAGCGGAACGTCTGCGCTTCGCCCCGTGCCTGCCGGCGGCATGGCCGGGCTACACCGTGCACTACCGCTTCCGCGACACCCACTACAACATCCGGATCGAACGCTGTCCGGTGACCGCTCAGCGGATCCTGCTGGATGGTCTTTTGTTGGCTGGCGACTGGTTGCCATTGATCGATGATCGACGCGACCACGAGGTGCGGGTGGAGGTGCCGGCGTGATGCCCGACGGACTCCGCGCGCGTCAGCCATGCATGAGTGTTCAGGTATCAAAAGAAAGCCCCGCAACCACAGTGATTGCGGGGGCTTATGGCGCGCGATCTAGAGTCCTTGAGGGCAGCGACTTTGACCTGCCAAGTCAAAGTCGGCAAAGTCGCTGCCCTTGAGGACTCGGGGTGCGGGGGCGCAGCC
>JAIFND010000052.1 GCA_020047915.1 bacterium
TTTCTCGGGTTCACCCGTACGGCGAAAGCCAATGCACCGTGCAAACCCTTTCCTCTCTGGTCACTCTGGTGCTCTGTGTGGCCCTTATCGCCGGGTTTAGAATCAGTGGACCGAGCCGCCATGCACGGTCAGCGGTTCCAACGCCTTGTCAGCCGGGACATTCGGGCAGCCCCAGCCGAAACGGCACTCGGGCTTGGCCCAAGCCACGGCGTTCGCGATGACCTTCTTGACCGTCGCATCGTGGTAGGTCGGGTAGGTCTCATGGCCGGGGCGGAAGTAGAACACCTTGCCGGCCCCACGCCGCCAGGTGGCCCCGCTGCGGAACACTTCGCCGCCCTGGAACCAGCTGATGAATACCAGTTCGTCAGGTTCGGGGATGCCGAAGGGCTCGCCGTACATCTCCTCGTGCGCCAGTTCGAAGTGGGCGGGGATGCCCTGGGCGATCGGATGGCCGGGATTCACCGTCCACAGCCGCTCCTTCTCGCCGGCTTCGCGCCACAGCAGGTCGCAGTTGTGGCCCATCAGGCGCTTGAACACCTTGGAATGGTGGCCGCTGTGCAGCACGATCAGGCCCATGCCCTTGAGCACGCGGTCGGCAACACGGGCCGCGATGTCGTCACGGACCTCGCCGTGCGCCGCATGGCCCCACCAGGTCAGGACGTCGGTCTCATCGAGCACCTGCTCGGTCAGTCCATGCTCGTGGTCCTGCAGGGTCACAGTCCGCGCCTTGATGCCAGGCACCGTGTTCAGCGCCTCGGCGATGCAGCTATGCATGCCACGCGGGTAGATGTCTTTGACCAGCTGATGGCGCTGATCGTGGACGTTTTCACCCCAGACAGTGACGCGAATGGACATGGTGGGCTCCTTGTTAGGTGCGTTGTGGAAGCGCTTTCATAGTCTATGCCGACCTGCCAGTTCGCAAGTGCAAGGTCCCAGAAAAACGTTCATTCACGATTCCGGATCGTTACAGCTCAGGGGCTTCGCCCCCGCGGCCCTGTGGGCCTGCCCCCCGGCCTTTGTCACAGCTCGGTTTCATCGCTGCCGCTCTGAAACCGTGCCGCTGCTCGGCGGCCGCCCCACCGCATGCGCGGCGGGGCCCCGTGGGTAGTTACTCCGGATCTACCCACCCAACCGAATGGGACTGGTGGAGCTTTTGGCAGTAATGGTGTCAAATAGCAGCGACAACGGAGGTTCCAATCGAGCACTGGAGATCGGCTTGAAAACTATGCTGAGGACGGTGTGCAGAGGCAGGCGACGCACAGCTGCAGGATCCATCGCCGTCACCACGATGATAGGCAGCCGCATACCTTCGGCGTGCATCGTCTTGATCGCCGTGGCCCCATCCATCACCGGCATCATCAGATCCATGAATACCCCATCAAAGGACCCAGCACGAAGGGCGTTCAAGGCGGCCAGACCATCCTCCGCCATCTCGATGTCAGGTGGGGCCCGGTGAGGCTGCATGACCCTGCTCAACTGGCGGACAGCGCCTTCCAGCACGACACGGTTGATCCGCTCATCATCGACGATCAGAAAGCGGAAGGCCCGTTCCATCGTTGAAGTGTACACGATGAAGGACTAGGTGGCAAGTCAGGGAAGAATCGGCGTAGAACTGCGTAAAAAAGAAACTGAACTTCATCACGGCGAAGGCTGGGTCTTTTCAGACTGCCAGCCCGGCACCTGCGCCAGCCAGGCTTCCGCCTCGCGGGCCACGACCGTGTCATCCACCAGCCACGAAGCCTCGCGATTGGTGGTCAAGGCTGCCCGCGTCCAGTTGTGGGATCCCGCCAAGGTGAAACGCCCATCGACCACCACGAGTTTGGCATGCGAGGTGACGGTATGTTCGTCGGTCACCACCCGTACCTGGCGTCCCCGCAGCCAGGCGATGGCCGCATCGTTCTTGGTGTCAGGTTGACCATCCCGTTCACCGGAATCGACGCAGACCCGCACATCGACCCCCCGCGCAGCGGCCTCGGCCAGCGCCTTCAGCAGATCACCCACGATACCATCATCGGGCCGGACCACGTAGATGGTCGCCCACACCCGCTGCCGCGCCTCGCAGATCAGGCGATGAGCGGTGCGCGCGTAATCGCCTTCCAGGCCCGGACCGCCAAGGATCATGCGCGGCTGGGAACTGCGTGCCGGCGACAGCCAGCCGAGCAGCAGGATCGACACGACCAGGACGAGGATGATCGCCAGGCGGCGGGTGGCTGGGGTCCAGAACTGCGGTCCTGGCTGGAGCGGCAGGTCAGTCACGCGCGACCTCCGCAGCCGCGGCGCTGACCTGTTCGACGCTGATCGCGCCCATCTCGACCTTGCTGATGTCACGCCGCTCCCAGGCCGCCCCAGGAGCCTGGAAGTTGCGCCAATGCGCCCCACGGGGGCCATTGCGCTCGAGCGGCACCGGCCCAAACAGGCCGACGGCTGGCGTACCGAGGGCCCGGGCAAGGTGCAGCGGGCCGGTATCCCCGCTGACCAGAACGGAACCCTCGGACAGCAGTCCAGCCAACTGGGGGATGGAGCTGTCGGGTGCCAGGGTCCCACCGTGTGCGACCAACTCGCCCGCGATCGTGCGCTCGGCAGGATTGCCCCACAGCAGCACCAGCGGACGCCCAGCCGCCGCACAGGCGCTGGTGAAGCCGCGCAGGCGCTCGGCCGGCCATACCTTGGTGGGCCAGCCAGCACCGACATTGAGCATCCAGGGTCGGCCAAGCCCCTGGGCATCCAGCCATCCGCGCGCCCACCGACGCTCGTCATGCCAGGGTGGCAAGGGGAATCGCCAGGGCCCCTGCGGCACCAGCCCGAGGGCGAGACCCAGATCGCGTTGCTGGTCGATGACGTGTTCGGCCTGGGGACGGATGCTGCAGTCGGCCCCCAGCCAACTCAACTCGCGACCACGGGGCGGGGCGTGCACGATGCGCCGGCCAGCCCCGGCCAGCACGGCCAGCCCCGCGCTCTTGGCCAGACCCTGCGCATCGATCACAGCGTCATAGGCTTCAGCACGCAGGCTGCGCACCAGGCGTCTCAGCACCGTCATGCGTTGGACCAGCGGGGCCGTACGCAAGAGCTTGCGCGGCAGGCGATGGATCCGGTCGATCACCGACGAGCCGTCAAGCACGCACGCCCAGCGATCCTCGCATAGCCAGTCCACCGCATGCCCGGCTGCGACCAGGTCGGCGGCCAGGGGCAGGGTATGGACGATATCCCCGAATGCTCCGAGCCGAACCAGCAGGACACGCATCACCGCCCATGGTGAGGCCTGCCGGAGAGGGGCCAAGTCCCGAAAACCGCCCATCCCCATCCCATCTGTCATGGCAGGTTTCCATGGCTTGCGGCATGACGGGCTACCAGTAGGGTCTCTTTTCCAGATATGGGCGAGCAAGACCATCTCAGCCTGGGCAGTGTTGCCAAACGCTGCAACGTCAGTCGTACCACGGTGTACCGTTGGATCATCTCGGGTCAGCTGAAGGCCTACAGCCTACCCTCTGGCCACTTCCGGGTGATTCCCGAAGACCTTGAAGCGTTCTGCGTCTCGTTCGGAATTGCCCAGAATGGCGTCGACGGGTCGGGCAGTCGCCGGGCCGTCCCCAACAAAATCAATGTCCTGGTCGCCGACGACCACCCCGATGCGCTGCTGCTGTTCAAGCGGGTCGTCGAACGCTACCTGCCCGACGCGGCCATCCATGAGGCCGTCAACGGCGTCGATACCTGCATCGCGGTCGGCACCCTGCGTCCGCAGGTCCTCATCCTCGACATCATGATGCCCGGCATGGACGGCTTCGCCGTCCTTCAGGAACTGCTGCATCGCCCCGAACTGACCCTCAGCCGGGTGATCGTGGTCAGCGCCTACGAGCCGTTCACGCGCATCGAGGAACTCGCCCGGCTCAATCCCCAGATCGTCGCCTGCCTGCGCAAGCCGCTGCGCGTCGAGGACATGGGCAAGATCCTGACCGGGATGGCCGAACAGCAGGTGCCCAGCGGCGGAGCCCCCGTCGCCGAGGCACGATGACCGCGACGACGCTTCCGGGACTCTCCCCGCATCTTGAGGCCGTCGCCAGCACGATGGCCGCCGCCCTGGCCAGCGCCGAACCGCGCGTGTCCGGTCTGATCGATGGCCTCGGCCCGTTCCACGGCAAACTGCTGCGCCCCTCACTCTGCCTGCTGGTCGCCGGAACCTTGGGTGAAGCGGACCGTCGCCACCATGCACTCGGTGCCGCCCTCGAACTGATCCACACCGCGACCCTGGTGCATGACGATCTGATCGATGACGCCGACACCCGGCGTGGGCGCACCACGGCCCATGTCCGGCACGGCAATACCACAGCCGTGCTGCTCGGTGACTTCCTCTACACCCGCGCCTTCACCCTGGTCGCCTCGCTGGGCGACCTCGAGATGGTGTCACGGCTGTGCGCCGGCACCAACACGGTGTGCGAAGGCGAACTGCACCAGCAGATGGTGGCGCGCGACGCCGACCTCTCGGAAGACGAATACCGCCGCATCATCTACGGCAAGACCGCCGCCCTCACCGAACTGGCCGGCTTCTTCGGCGCCCTGACCGGCGACGACACGCAGCGCCGTGCCGCCGCAGCCTTCGGCCGCGATCTCGGCATGGCCTTCCAGATCGTGGACGACTGCCTGGATGTGAACGGCGATGCCCAGAAGGTCGGCAAGACCCTGGCGACCGATCTTGAACGCGGCCGCGTCACCCTGCCGCTGATCCGCGTCCTCGCCGCGTCCTCGGCCGGCGAGCGCAACCGGCTGGAGGCGCAACTGCTGCGCGCCAGCGGGGCAGAGCAGGTCGAGACCGCCCGACGCATCCTCATCGACCGGGGCGGCGTGGCGAGCAGCCTGGGCACCGCCCGTGAACTGGTCGCCTCCGCCAAGCAGCACCTCTCCCGCCTCCCTGACACTTCCGCGCGCGCGCAACTGGCCGAGCTGGCCGATTTCGTCGTCGCCCGCGATTTCTGAGATCGACATGACCGCCCAGACCGGCCCCACCATCATCGCCCGAGCCGATCACCCCATCTCCCGCCAGGATGTCGACAAGGACACCTTGCGCGTGCTCTACCGCCTCAAGGACTCCGGCTACGAGGCCTTCCTGGTCGGCGGTGCGGTGCGCGACCTGCTGATGGACCGCCGGCCCAAGGACTTCGACGTCGCCACCGACGCACGGCCGCGCGAACTGCGCCGCCTGTTCAAGAACAGCCGCGAGGTCGGCAAGCGCTTCCGCCTGGTGCACGTCTTCTTCGGCCCCAAGAACGTCGAGGTCGCGACCCTGCGCAGCGCGGTCGAGGCTGCACCGGTCGATGGCGACCTGTACGTCGATGACGACAACGAGTGGGGCGACCTGGAAAGCGACGCGTTCCGTCGCGACTTCACGGTCAACGCCCTGTACTACGACATCCGCGACTTCGCCGTGATCGACTACGTCGGCGGCGTCGCCGACATCCACGCCAAGCTGATCCGTGCGATCGGCGACCCGCGCGTGCGCTTCCAGGAGGATCCGGTGCGCATGCTGCGCGCGGTGAAGTTCGCCGCCCGCTTCGGCTATACGCTGGAGGAGAAGACCGCCGCCGCGATGGCCGAACTGCACGCTGACGTGCTGAAGGCCAACCGGCACCGCGTCACCGAGGAGTTCTTCCGCATCATCACCCAGGCCAACCGCGCCGCCGGCCTGCGCCTGCTCGCCCAGTACGGCCTGCTCGCCGACCTCTATCCCGACTGGATCCGCGCGATCGGCCCGGACGGGCTCGAACAGGTGATCGAGTTCTTCGGCCGGGTCGATGCCGACGCCGAGCAGGAACGCTACTACTCGATCGAACTGCTCGCGACCGGCCTGTTCGTACCGCTGCTCGACACCGTCGATCCGGCCCGCGATCAGTTCAACCGCGTCGCGGCGCGCGTGACCCAGGAGGTCCGCCAGCTCGGCATCCGCATGGACCTGCCCAAGCGGCTGATCAACACCGCGGTCGAACTGCTGCGCGGCCAGCTCTACCTGCTGTTCTTCGCGCATAAGGAACAGCGCGTCGCGCGCTTCGTCGAAAGCCCGTGGTTCGACCCGACCTGGCGCCTGCACCTGCTCGCCTTCGGCGGCATCGACGATCTCGCCCCCCTGCGTTCGACCTGGCTGGCCTTCCGCCGCCGCATCAGCAAGCCGATCGGGGGCATGGTGCCCTCGCCCGATCGTCGCGACATCTTCAGCTTCCGCGGCCGCACCGGCGGCGGACGTCACAACGGCCGCAACCAGCCGGGCGACGACGATGACGGCGAATGGACCGAGCCCGAACTGGTCGATAGCGGCGAGGACGCCTGACGGCCGACTGATGCCGCGCTTCCTTCTCGACCTCGAACTGGATGGCAGCGCCTTCGCGGGCACCCAGTGGCAGAAGGGCCAGCGTACCGTGCAGGCGGAACTGGAATCCGCCGTCGAAGGACTCGACAACCAACATCGCCATGTCCGTCTTGCCAGCCGGCTGGACAGCGGCGTCGATGCCGAGCACCTGCCCTGCGACGTCGAATTGTCCCGCGACTGGCGGCCCGCCGTGCTATGCCAGGCGCTGACCGACCGGCTGCCGCAGGATCTCGCCATCCGACGTGCCGCCATCGTGGCCGATGGCTTCAACGCCATCGGCGATGCCATCGGCAAGACCTACCGCTATCGCATCCGCCTGCGCCCGGTGCGTCCACCGCGCGACCGGCGCTGCTGGTGGGTGCGCCGCCTCGACCGCCCCGACCTGCTGCAGCCCTGCGCCGACCTGCTGGTGGGACGCAAAGACCTGAGCGGCTTCGCCAACCTGCGCCACGATGAAAGCGACAGCCACGATCCGGTGCGCGGCATCGTCAGTGCGACCTGGACCAGCGAGGCCGAGGTGGATGGCTGCCTGCTCACCTTCCGGGTCAGCGGCGACGGCTTCCTCTACCGCCAGGTGCGCGGCTTCGTCGGCGCCATGGTCGCCGTCGCCACCGGACGCTGGCCGATGGAGGAATTCACCGCCTGCTGCGCCGATGGCCGACGGGCCGCCAAGGTCGGCAACGTCGCCCCGCCCGACGGCCTGTGCCTGGAGCAGGTGCGTTACGACCCGGAACCGGACTGGACCGTGGCGGCAAGCTGATCAGCCTGCGGGCATGCCCTTCACGCCCCGCTGCCTCGACTCGATCCGTGCCGAATGCGCCCAGTTCGCTGCCGAACGCGACTGGGATCAGTTCCACAGCGCCCGCAACCTGCTGCTGGCGGTGGTCAGCGAGGTCGGCGAACTCGCCGAGGTGGTGCGCTGGAGCGGCGACCAGGAACCGCCGATCACCGAGGCCAACCGCCAGGACTGGGAGGACGAGATGGCCGATGTCTTCATCCTGCTGGTCCGCCTGGCCGATCGCAGCGGCGTCGATCTGACCAGCGCCTTCGCACGCAAGCTGCAGAAGGCGCGGGAGAAATACCCGGTCGAGCAGTTCAAGGGCTCCAGCCGCAAAGCCAGGTGAGACCGCCGAGCCGGATTTGATTTCCTGGTGGCGCACCATGATTGCCTGGAAATGCATGACATGATCCGTCTTGTCACAAGGACACCCTAGTCTCGTTTCGTTTCCATGCAGTCATATGCCATCGCAGCCCTGCTCATCCCCGCATTGGCTGCATCTGCTGCCGAAGCGTGGTTCTTCGTTCCGGAAGCCCCTGCCGCAGCGGACGAACTGACCCTGATCGCCGACCAGGCTGCCCTGCCACCCAGATTTGCCGAGCAGACCCCCGATTTCCGAGCCGAGACCCGAAGCTTCACCTTCCAGGGGCCGACCGGACCCTACCAGCAGGAGCTGACCCTGCTGCGCGACCGTGGTCGGATCGTGGCAGTCATCAGCGGACGCCCGCAGATCGAACTGCGCACCGGGGATCCGGCGAAAACCGAGACGGAACTGGTGCTGCCGCGCTATCACAACGCCCATACCAACATCCGCATGACCGCGATCCCATGGGTCGAGTCCTGGGGAGCCAATGGCGACGAGATGGGCGGGCGGGCCGAAGGCGGCGGCACCAGCATCGTCTGGCGGCAATGGCAGGTGTGGAAACCCGGCAACGCCAAGGCCGACCGTCCAGGCTGGTGCGCCTATGCCTTCACCCTGCGCCTGGACCCGCGACTGGGCTACGTGATCGAGTTGGACGCACGCTGGGAATCCACGGTCAACCGCAAAGGGACCAGTGGCAAGCCGATCGACGGCTTCGAATACACCAACCTGCTCAACGGCCAGATGAGTTCGGTGTGGCCGGAACGGCAGCGTTTCGCACGGACAGTGTACACGCCGCGCGACGGCGATTCCCGCGCCGGATCCCGCCTGGCCGGATGGACCAGCCATACCTGGGCTGGTGAGATCAGCGATAACAAGGGACGGCGTCCCCTGGTCCGCGATGCCGGTCTGGTGGGCTTCCTCGATCGTGACGCCGGGGTGTTCCTCAGCACCCGCTCGCCGGGCCTGCCCCTCTCCCTCAACACCTGCAACGTCTGGCAGGACCAGCACCAGCACCTGGATTTCCCCAAGCAACCCGAGTCGGACGGGGTCTATCGTCTGCGCTGGCAGAGCCGCCTCTGCGCCCCTCCCGCCGAATTCAGCCGAGCGGTGTGGGATGCGATGACGGTTGACACCTTCGGTGGCCTGGCCTGGCCGGTCATCCGCTTCGGACAGGACGAGGATTTCGAGGACCAGCCCATCCCGCTGTCCAAGCCGGTGCGCGGCTACGCCACGCATGGACTGAAGATCAGTGAAGAAAAGGCACGCTCTGGCCGGCGCTCCATGCTGGTCAGCGATGTGATGCCGGGGGCCAGCGAGGAGGCGCGGGCGGCGAACAGCTACCAGGGCCGGGGCGGCTTCATCCACCTGCCGCAGATCGAACTGGCGCCCTTCAGCCGCTACCGCTTCCGCGCCTGGATGCTGGTCGAGGGCGACGGGACCCTGGCACGGCTGACCGCCGACACCTACGAGTGGAGCCCGCACGACAAGACCAGGCTGCAGCGCAACGAGTCACCCTGGCTGCCGACCGCTGCCACCTGGCAGGAGTCGGTTGTCGAGGTTGTCACCGGACCGGTCGATATCTCGGTGGATCTGCGCTTCGAAGTCCGCGGATCCGGACGAGCCTACATCGACGACTGCCGCTTCGAACGCCTGGGAGCGGCAGACGGCAAGTAGGCGTCTGCCTGTCAGACCTTCCCGAAGCCCTGGCTGAGCGCCCAGTACACCTCGCCATTGCGCAGGTCCTGGCGCAGCGCCTCGATGCGCGTGTCGGCGTCGATGGTCACCAGTTCGATGCCAGCGATGGTCGCGAAGTCGCGCAGCATCTCGGTGGTCACTGCCTGACTGAAGGCGGTATGGTGCGCGCCACCGCTGTAGATCCAGCCGGCGCAGGCAGTCTTGAAGTCGGGCTTGGGCGCCCACACCGCACGCGCCACCGGCAGCTTGGGCAGGGCCTTGGGCGGCTTGACCACCTCGACCTCGTTGACCAGTAGGCGGAAGCGGTTGCCGAGATCCATCATGCTGGCATTGAGCGCCGGGCCCGAAGCCGTGGTGAATACCAGGCGGGCCGGATCATCCTTGCCGCCGATGCCGAGCGGATGCACCTCGAGGCTGGGTTTGCCGGCCGCGATCGACGGGCAGACCTCGAGCATGTGCGCGCCGAGCACCAGCGGGTTCTTCGGATCAAGGTGGTAGGTGTAGTCCTCCATGAACGAGGTGCCGCCATCCAGTCCTGCGCCCATCACCTTCATCGCGCGCACCAGGGCGCAGGTCTTCCAGTCGCCCTCGGCGCCGAAGCCGTAGCCCTGGTCCATCAGCCGCTGGGTGGCCAGGCCGGGCAATTGCTTCATGCCGGTGAGATCTTCGAAGTTGTCGGTGTAGCCGCTGAAGCCGCCGGCTTCGAGGAAGCCCTTGAGGCCGAGTTCGGCGCGCGCCTGCTCGCGCACGTTGGCCTGGCGCGCGCCACCCTTGCGCAGGTCCTTGGCCATGACGTAGGTCGACTCGTACTCGGCGCACAGCGCATCGATCGCCTTCTCTGAGACCCCCTTCATCGCCTCGACCAGTTCGCCGACGCCGTGCGCCAGGACGCTGTAGCCGAAGCGCATCTCGGCCGCGACCTTGTCGCCGTCGGTCACCGCGACGTTGCGCATGTTGTCGGCGAAGCGCACGAACTTGGCGCCCTGCAGGGCAGCCCAGCCGCGCGCCGCGCGCATCCACGCAGCCAGGCGATCGACAGCTTCGCTGTCCTGCCAGTGGCCGACCACGACCTTGCGCTCGATGCGCATGCGCGTGTGCATGAACCCGCCCTCGCGGTCGCCGTGCGCCCCATGGCAGATCGCGGTTGAACTGGGTGTGGAAGTGGACGAAGGGCTTGCGCAGCTGGTTGAGGCCACCGATCCACATCTTGGCCGGCGAGAAGGTGTGCATCCACAGCACCAGACCGGCGCAGCGCGCATCACCGTTGGCCGCCAGGCACAGGGCGCGGATGTCATCGCTGGTGGTCATCACCGGCTTGAGCACCAGCGGCACAGGCAGCTTCTTCGACGCGTTGAGACCGGCGACCATCTGGCGCGCGTTCTCAGCGACCTGATCGAGGGCGGTCTTGCCGTAGAGGTGCTGGCTGCCGACGACGAACCAGATCTCGAGGGGCGGGATGGCGAGGGTGCTCATGGGGGCTTCCAGCGGGGTGTAACGGGAGGCTAGCACGGCAATCGCCCGTGTGGATCGTCGAGTTGCATGAGCCATTGACGATTTGTAGCATGTGGGCATGGACCCCGCCCAGCGTCTGCTGCGCCGCCTGCAGCCCCACCTGGGCGATACCGCCTACAGCCGCCGGCCGAGCGTGCTGCCGGTGCCGATGTCGGTGTCGGCCGGGGTCGAGACCCAGGACGATCCGCGGCGCTATGCCTGGGACGGCCTGGCGCGCAGTTGGGACACGCGCGTACCCAGCGGCCAGCCGCACGCGATCCTCCAGGTCACGCTGGCCGGCGAGGGACGCTACGCCGACGGGCGCGGCGAGCGCCGCATCGCTCCTGGCTCCGGCTTCATCGCCCTGGTCCCCTCGGCGCACCGTTACTGGCTGCCACCCGGCGCCACCTGGACCTTCGCCTGGTTCGCGGTCGCCCATCCCCAACTCATCCCGCGTCTGCAATCGGTGGTCGAGCGTCAGGGCGCGGTCTTCGCCTGCGACGCAGCCGGCGCCGTGGCGCAGCGCCATGCCGAGATCGTCGAAGGACTGTTCCGCGACGCCTTCCTCGACGACTTCGCCTTGGAAGCAGCCTTGTGGGATGTGCTGCATGAACTCGACCGCCAGGCTGACCGACTGCTGCGTCCACCAGAGCCCAAGCAGGACCTGCTGGAGCGCGTGCGCGCGATCGTCCTGGCCGATCTGGCGCATGACGACGGCACCGCCGGCATCGCCCGTCAGCTCGGCTGGCACCGGGTGCACTTCGCCAACCGCTTCCGCAGCATCACCGGCTTCACCCCGGCGGCATACATCGTCTCCCTGCGACTTGAGGAGGCACGTCGACGCCTGCGCGCCAGCAGCGAATCACTGGAAGCGGTTGCCAAGGCCACCGGACTGGGCTCGGCCTCGCGCCTCTGCCGGTTGTTCCGCAAGCACTACGGCGGGACGCCGGGACGCTTCCGCGAGACCGC
>JAIFND010000134.1 GCA_020047915.1 bacterium
TCACCTGCTGGGTGACTAGCGGTTCCTCCTGCAAACCGTGTCGCCTCCGTTGCCTTCGTTCCTCCTTGTGAATCCAACTGCGGAATCAAGGATCACTCCACCGGCCGTTCCGCCCCGTGCCGGGCGATGAAGCGGTCGATCGGTCCGCGCGCCAGCGGATCGGCCTTGTCGCGCAGGGCCACGGCCCACGGACGCACCAGGGTCGGGCTGAGCCGCACCTCGTCGAAGACCGCGGCGAACAGCCGGTGCTGATCGACCGGATCGCCATCCAGCGGCAGTTCACCGCCGGCCTGGCGTTGCACCCGTTCGATGAGCACCGGCAGCAGTTCGCGCTCGGGGTCGCGGGCGACGTCGGCGAGCACAGCACGCAGCACGTGCGGATCGGTCGAGGCGGCGGCGAGGTTGCGCCAACCGAGTGCATCCGCCCCGCGCACCGTGGCGATGCGCCAGAGCAGCAGATCGCGGCTGGCGAGCGGATCGGCCTCCCCGGGGATGGTCGGTGAGCCCGGGGCATCGCCGGCGACCACGGCGAGCCGCCGTGCCAGCATGCGGCCCTGCGGGCCGGCCTCGTCGCGCAGCCGCGCGATCAGGTCGGGAGTGGCGGCCGGAGTGGCGAGGGCGTTGCGTGGCAGCCAGCTCCAGAGCTGGATCGCGCTGCGCACGGCCGGTGTGTCCAGCGTCTCGGCGGCGGTGATGATCTTGGCCAGCGGTTCGGCTTCGCCGCGTCCGGCCCCGGCCCCCGGGTCCTCGCCGCGTAGCCACGCCAGGCGCACGGCCTCCGTCTCGCCGGGCCGCAGGAAGAGCAGTTCGAGGCGACCGAGGTCGGCGTAGAGGGCGCTCAGCAGCGGCTGTTCGAGGGGCATTGCGACGGCGGTGCCGAGCTGGGCCAAACCGTCGTCTTGGGCTGGTACCGGCAGGGCATAGCGCACCCCGCCAGGGCCGGTGTGGACCAGGCCGCCGTTGTCCATGAGCAGCGGTTCGGAGACCAGTCCGGCCGCTCCGGCGCCGATGGCCAGTGGCACGCCGAGGCGCTGGCAGGCGGCGAGCAGCACGCCGAGATCACGCGGGTCGCTGCGCTGGCGCTGGCTGATCGCCGGATCCCAGCCGGCGGGAAGGTCGAGATAGACCAGCCACGGGCTGAGGTCGCGGGCCAGCGCCAGATCGGCCCGCCCACGGTCTGCGGAAGCCGGCAGGCCGAGGACGCCGACGCGCAGGCCAAGGCGCCAACGTGCGTCCTCGCCGGCGCAGGCGGCGCTCAGGGCCGGATCGGGCGGGGCGGCGATGACGATGGGAATCTCGCCTTCCCAACCGCCGCTGCCCAGGCGGGCCGGGACGTTGGACCCGAGGGCAAGGACCAGCTGCGGGGTCCCGCCGATCAGCCGGGCCAGGGCCTCGATCCCCGCACGGTCCGGCCAGGCCCGGCCACCGGCCAGGACGATGCGCGCTGGGGCGTCGGGCGGCGGTGGCGGCCGCACCCGCACCTGCAGCGGCTGGCCACCCAGGCTCAGCCGTACCGTGCCTGAGCTGTGGCGCGGTAGGCGCATCACCACCACCTGGGTGGCGCCGTCGCTGTCGTGGTCCAGGGCCTGGGCCGTGCTGGTCAGCGCGACGCCGCGCCCATCCAGTTCGGCGGCGGCCGGCAGGGGGGGATGGCCGGTGATGGCGATGCCGATGCAGGGTGCGCCATCAGCGTCATGCCACCACCACGGGCCGCGGATCAGGCGGGTCGCCTCACCGCCATCGAGCGGCTGGACGAGCACGGCCAGCAGCAGTCCCAGCGTGGCCTGGTGCAGGCCAAGGCGGAAGGCGGAAGACGGAAGGCGGAAGGGAGGTTGCGCGCTGTGCGCGCGGATTGCCGAGGCGAGGCGTGGTGCCGGATCGGCCTCGCCAACGCCTGCGGGCATCTCTTCCTCCTTCCGCCTTCCTCCTTCCGCCTTCACCGTCACACCGGCGCCTGCCAGAACACGATGCCCAGCGGCGGCAGGGTCACGCGCAGGGTGCAGGGGAAGGCGCTGCGCGGTTCGCCATAGGCCTCGCGCGTCGCGCTATCGACCGCGCCGCTGCCGCCGAAGCGCGTCTCGTCGCTGCTCACCAGCTGACGCCAGGTACCGCCGTTCCACACCCCGAGCGGGTAGTCGGTGCGCGGGATCGGGGTGAAGTTGCACGCCACCAGCACATCGGGGTGGCCCGGACACTTGCGCAGGAAGGCGAGGGTCGATTCCTGCCAGTTCTCGCAATCGACCCACTGGAAGCCGTCACGGCTGTCGTCGCGCGCATAGAGCGGCGGCAGCTCGCGGTAGAGGCGCAGGACCTCGCGCAGGAAGGCGGTGATGCCGGCGCGTTCCGGCTCGGCCGCCTCGTTCCAGGACAGCGAACTGGCCCAGTCCCACTCGCGGCCCTGGCCGAACTCGCCACCCATGAACAGCAGGGGGCGGCCCGGCACCGCGACCTGGTAGCCGAGCAGCAGGCGCAGCTGGGCGCGGCGCCGCCACCAGTCGCCGGGCATCTTGTCGATCAGGCTCTTCTTGCCGTGCACCACCTCGTCGTGCGACAGCGGCAGGATCCACTTCTCGTCGTAGGCGTACCACTGGTGGAAGGTGGCGCGGTTGTGGCAGCCGCTGCGCATCACCGGGTCCTGGGCCAGATAGCCGAGCGTGTCGTGCATCCAGCCCATGTTCCACTTCAGGTGGAAGCCCAGGCCCTGCAGGTCGGTGGGCGCGGTGACGCCGGCCCAGGCGGTGCTCTCCTCGGCGCACAGCACCACGCCGGCGTGTTCGCGGCGCACCGTCGCGGTCAGCTCTTGCAGCAGGCTCTTGGCCTCGTCATTGCCGCTGCCGCCATCCGGATTGGCCACCCACTCGCCGTCCTGGCGGTCGTAGTTGCGGTACAGCATCGAGGCCACGGCATCGACGCGCAGGCCGTCGATGTGATAGCTGCGGCACCAGTGCAGCGCGGCGGCGACCAGGAAGTTGCGCACCTCGGGCCGGCGGAAGTTGAACACGCAGGTGCCCCAGCCCTTGTGCTCGCCCTCGCGCGGATCCTCGTACTCGTAGCACGGCGTGCCGTCGAAGCGGGCGAGGGCGAAGTCGTCCTTGGGGAAGTGCCCAGGCACGAAATCGACGATCACGCCGAGGCCGGCGGCGTGGCACTGGTCGATGAAGAAGCGCAGGTCGTCGGGGCTGCCGTGGCGCGCATTGGGCGCGTACTGGCCGGTGACCTGGTAGCCCCAGCTGCCCTCGTAGGGGTGGTGGGCGATGGGCAGCAGCTCGAGGTGGGTGTAGCCCAGGCCCTTGACGTAGGGCACCAGCTGCTGCGCCAGCACGCGCCAGTTCGGCCAGGCGTCGGGCTCGCGGCCGCGCTTCCAGCTGCCGATGCACACCTCGAAGATCGACATCGGCGTGGTCAGCAGGTCGCGCGACAGGCGGTCCTGCATCCAATGCGCATCGCTCCACGCGAAGCGGTCGGGCGTGGCGACGATCGAGGCGGTGGCGGGCGGACGCTCGGCCTGCTGCGCGTAGGGATCGGCCTTGGTGCGCAATTCGCCGGAGCGGGCGCGGACCTCGTACTTGTACAGCATGCCCGGCCGCACGCCGGGGATGAAGATCTCCCACACGCCGTAGGGGTCGCGCGGGCGCATCGGATGCCAGCGGCCGTCGAAGCCGTTCCAGTCGCCGACCACCGAGACGCGCTCGGCGTTGGGCGCCCACACCGCGAAGCGCACGCCCTCGTGGCCATCGATGGTGCAGGCGTGCGCGCCGAGCATCTCGCCGAGATGGACGTGGTGGCCAGAGCGGAACAGCCCGAGGTCGAAATCGCTGAGCTGCTGCCAGTAACCATAGGGGTCGCTGACCAGGTGCTCGCGCGGGTCGCCGGGCAGGACCACCGCCAGGTCGTAGGCGAAGCGCTCGATGGCGCCCTCGATCACGCCTTCGAAGAAGCCATCCGGGTGGCGCCGGCCGAGCGGGAAGCGGCGGCCATCGGAACGCCGCACCACGCTGATCGCGGTCGCTCCGCGGTGCCAGGCGCGGCCATGCAGGCGGCCCTGCTCGGGATGCAGGCCAAGCACGCTGAACGGGTCGCGCAAGCGGGCTTCGCGCAGGGCGTCGACGACGGCATCGGGCAGGGGCATGGGGACTCCAGCCGTACCCTACCGTGCAGGTCGCGGATCGCCACCCGCCTGCCGCCGAGCCCCGCCAGGGTCGCGGTTTCCGCCAGTGGACGGGGGCGGCGCGACCCTAATAACCCTTTCTGTGCCCCCCCGGCCCACCATCAACGTCTCCAGCCTGGTCGATCTCCCGTCGGTCATCCAGTCCTTCGCCGGGGCCAGGCGCAGCGGCGTCCTGCAGATCCGCTATGGCGAGGCGGAGCGCCGGCTGCACTTCACCGCCGGCCAACTGGTCGCGACCAGCGGCGGTCCGCGCGGCCAGTTCGCCCGCGCCGTCTGCTGGTCGCGGGCGGTCACTCCGGCGGTGGTCGCCGAGGCGCTCAAGGCGCTGGGCGGCGATCCAGAGCCGTCGGCGCTGGTCGCGCACCTGCGCGCGCGCGGCGAGCTGCAGCCTGACGCCCAGGCCGAGGCCCTCGCGCTGTGCGCCGAGGAGGACGTTTCCACCGCCCTGGGCTGGCCGTCCCCCGCCTTCGACATCATGGCCGAGGCGCAGGCCGATCCGTGGGCCGCGTTCCAGATCCAGTCTGGGCTGTCGCTGGGCGCCAGTGCCATGCTGCTCGAGGCGCTGCGCCGCCAGGACGAGCGCGCCCAGCTCGGTGAGCTCATCCCCGACCCCTGGGACGTCCTGCGCCGCGAACAGAGCTCGGTCGCGCCTGACGACGAGGACCAGCGGCTGGTGCTCGAGCGCTGCGGCAACGCCGCGGTCTGCCGCTATGTCCTCGGCCATCCGCTGCTGCCTCCGCACCGGGCGCTACGCGCGGTGGTCGAGCTGCGCCGCGTCGGCCAGCTGCGCGTGGTCACCGCCGCCGAGCTGGCGCAGATCGGCGAGCAGGCGCGCGAGCAGGGCCGCGAGGCCGAGGCCTACGGCATCCTCGAGCGGGCGGTCGCCCTCGGACATGACGGCGTGCGCATCCGCGAGGTCCTCGCCAACCTTGCCGAGCGCCTCGGCGACCGCAAAGCGGCGGCGGCGCACTGCCTTGCGGCGGTGCCGCACCTGGCCACGCCGCAGCTGATGGTCCAGGCGCTGAAGGTCGCCCTGCGCCTGGGCGCCGAGCCGGAAGGCCCGCTGTCGCAGCTCGTCGCACTCAACCGCAGCCTGGGCGACGATCGCGCGACCCAGGATGCGCTGCTCGCCCTGATCCGCCTGCACGAGAACCGCGGCGACCGCAGCCGCGCCATGGAGGCGCTGAGCGAGGCGCAGACCCTTGGGGCCGACAAGGTCGTGACCGGCACAATCATGGGCCGGCTGGCCGCTGCCGCCGGCGATGCCGCCCAGGCCGCCCTGCAGTACGAGCAGGCCGCCCGCCTGGCCACCGAGCAGGGCCGCAGCGACGAGGCGATCACCGCCTGGCGCGGCCTGATCCAGCTCAAACCCGAGCGCCTCGAACCGGCCCGCGCCTGCGCCGAACTGCTGGCTGCCGCCGGCAAGCTGGAAGAGGCGGCCGTCGTCCTGCGCGAGGCGCTCCCGCGCGCCAGCGGTGCGCCTGAAGAGGTGCAGCTGGCCTCGTGGGAGCTGCTCGCCCGGCTCGCCCCTGGCGATGGCGCGGCGCACGACTGGCTGGCCAAGGCCTACGCCAAGCGCCGCGACCGCGACGGCGCCACCCGCCAGCTGCGCCTGATCGCCGACCGCCACGAGAAGGCCGGCGAGGACCAGGCCCTGGTCGATACGCTTGAACGCATCGTCGTGCTGGGTGGCGAGGACATCGATCTGCTGCGCCGGCTCGGCGACGCCCACGACCATCTCGGCCGCGCCGATGCCGCGATCGACGCCTGGTGTCGCGCCTGCGATCTCGCCACCGAGGCCGGCCGGCTCGAGGCCGCCCGCCAGGTCATCGACCATGGCCTGGCGCACCACCCCGGCTCGGCCGCCCTGCGCGCGCGGGCCGGCGACACCGCGTTGCGCGAGGGCGAGCGCGAGCGCGCCCTGCTCGAATTCCGGCGTGCCGCCGATCTCGCTGGCGGCTGCGGCGACCTGGACGGGGCCCGCGAGCATCTGCAGCGCCTGTGCAGTCTGCGCCCCGACGACCTGGTGGCGCGCCTGCGCCTGGTCGAGGTCGAGCGCGAATTGGGCGGCAGCGACGATCCCGATACCGTCAACGACGCCCTGCGGCTCGCGGTGCGCCGGGCCGACTACGGCTGCGCCGTCGAACTCGCCCGCCGTCGCGTCCAGGTCTCCCTGCCGGCGGCGCGCTGGCAGGCGCAAAGCGAACTGGTCGAGCTGCTGCGTCGTTCCGGTGACGGCCCTGGCGAACGTGCCGCTGCCAAAGAGCTGCTCGACGGACTGCTCGAGGCAGGGGCCTTCGAGCGCGCCCTCGAAGTCCTGTCGCGCCAGTTCGCCACCCACCCGCGCGACCCCGACCTCGCCCAGCAGCTCGCCGAGATCAGCGGCTCGCTCGGCGACGAGCGCATGGCGGCGCGCTGCTACCGCCACGCCGTGCAGCTGCTGCAGGCCGAGGGCCGCATCGACGAGGCGCGCGCCGCCCTCGGGCAGCTCGAACAGGTCAGCGACGACGACCTGCTGATCCTCGCCGCCCGCCGCCGCTTGGACGCTGGCGAAGCGGTCGAGTGGGAGCAGATCCGCGTCAACCTCGAGAGCGACCAGCGCAAGGGCATGGTCGAGCGCCTGGGATCCGAGTCCTACACCAAGTAGCGCCGGCCGTAGCGCCGGCCGTAGCGCCGGCTTCAGCCGGCACGGACGGCCGGCTTCAGCCGGCCGAGCATCTGCGCCACGACCCACGCCGTCATGGTGACCGCCGCATGCACCACGCTTGCCGGATTCCCCCGTCCATGCCGGCTGACGAACCAGTGCAGATACCTGAGCCGCGCCGCGAGCGGCGGCCGCTGCCCGCCCACCGCCCGGTGGTGCGCGCGCAGTCCGCTGGCGAAGCGCAGCCGATACCCCGCCTGGTGCAGCCGCCAGCAGAAGTCGCGATCCTCGCCCAGTGCATAGCCCGGCATCCGCGCATCGAAGCCGCCCACCGCCAGCGCCGCCGCGCGCCGGACGGCGAAACAGCAGCCGAACAGCTCGCGCGTTTCGTGATCAATCCGTCGGCTGGTCAGTCTGCGGCTATCGCGCAGGCAGCCCAGGTGCAGCAGCCGGTGCTGCCGCCGCGCCCACGCCCCGCGCGTCTCGACCACCGCGCCCCAGGCGGCGATGTGCGGCTCGGCGGCGGCCAGACGTTCGACCTCGCGCAGCAGATCCGGCGCGACATCGGTGTCGTCATCGAGGAACACCACGACCTTGGCGTCAGTGGCCTGCAGCAGCGCATTGCGCGCCGCCGGCAGGCCGGAGAGGTCGGGGCGGTGCAGCACGGTGACGCCGGGATGTGAGAAGGGCTGTGGGGATTGGTCGCAGATGAGGATGGGGGTTCGCGTGCGCTGCAGCCCGGACAGCGAGCGCGCGAGCTCGCCGTGACGGGCTTTACTCGGGATCAGGAGGGCGAGGCGCACGGCGCAGCGACCTGGGTCCGGTAGCGGGAGATCCCGTCCTCGACTGCACCGTCGAAGACCAACCGGCCGTGCTCTAACACCAGCGTCCGGGTGCAAATGGCGCGCACGGCTTCCATGTCATGCGAGACGAAGAGGACGCAGCGGCTCGCGAAGTGCCCACGCACCCGGTCGAGGCACTTGGCGCGGAAGCGCTCGTCGCCGACCGCCAGCACCTCATCGATGATCAGCACATCGGGGTCAAGGTGGGCGGCGATGGCGAAGGCCAGCCTCACGAACATGCCCGACGAATAGTGCTTCACCGGTTCGTCGAGGAACTCGCCGATCTCCGAGAAGGCGACGATCTCGTGGAAGCGGGCGTTGATCTCGGCCCGGCGCATGCCGAGGATCGCGCCGTTGAGGTAGATGTTCTCGCGTCCCGACAGATCGGGATGGAAGCCGGTGCCGACCTCGAGGATGCTGGCGACGCGCCCGCGGTAGGCGATCCAGCCGCTGGAGGGCGGGGTGATGCGGCACAGCACCTTCAGCAGGGTACTCTTGCCGGCGCCGTTGCCGCCGAGGATGCCGACCACCTCGCCGGGCCGTACATCAAGGTCGATGCCATCGAGGGCGTGGAACTCGCGGCGCGCATCGCGCCTCCACAGCCAGCGCAGCGTTGCCAGTCGCAGCAGGTCGTCCTTGAGCGAGATGCCCGGCAGCCAGGCCTCGTGGATGCGGTAGGTCTTGCCCAGCCCGCGGATGCGGACGGCGAGATCCGGCGGGCAGTCGGGGTGTTCAGATGACATCGGCGAAACGCGCCTCGGCGCGACGGAAGAACCAGTAGCCGCTGAACAGGAGGAGCGAGCAGCCGGCGACACTGAGCAGCATCGCCTTGGGGCCGGGCATGACGGTGCCAGGCAGGACACACCAGCGCAGCCATTCGACCGGCCAAGCGAGTGGATTGAGCCAGGCCCACCAGCGCCATTCCCCGGGCAGGGCGGCGACGGTGAAGGCGACGGGTGTGGTGAGGATGCCGAACTGCAAGAGGACCGGCACCAGGGCGCGGAAGTCACGATAGCGCACGGTCAGCGCCGACAGCCACAGCGCCGCGCCCAGCGCCGCCATCGCCATGAGCACCAGGGCGAGCGGTGCGAAGACAACCTGCCAAGGCGGAGCGATGCCGTACCAGACCATGACCCCCGCCAGGAAGAGGCAGTTCACGCCCAGATCGACGGTGTTGAGCACCAGACCGCTGGCCGGCATCAGCAGGCGCGGGAAGTAGATCTTGGTGACCAGGGCCGGATTGCCCGCCACCGAGTTGGCTCCTTCCGACAACACCGAGGCGAAGAACTGCCACGGCAGCATGCCGACAAGCACAATCAGCGGGTAGGGTAACCCGTGTGAATCGAGCTTTGCCACGGTGCCGAAAAGGAAGCCGAACACGCCCATGGCCAGCAGCGGCCGCAGCAGCACCCAACCCACGCCGAGCAGGGTCTGGCGGTAGCGCACCACCAGGTCGCGGCGGGCGAAGAACCACAGCAGGTCGCGGTGGCGCCAGCAGGCGGAGAGGGGGTTCTCTGAGGACGGTGACGGCGCGCCCCATCATCGCTTCCGGATGGCGAGACCGAAGCACGTCACGGGCAGTCCATCGACAGAAGCCTTCAGGTTTGGTGTCGGGTGAGCATCAGCCCATTGGGCCATGAACGCATCGTACCGATCGCGGAGGTCTGGCGCATGAGGGGGCAGATCCAGGTGGCGGTCCAACGGCATGTCGCCAAGACCATGGTCCAGTCCAATGATCTCACCACCCGCCTCGGCGACGAGCGGAACCAGGGCCTCGATGGAGTGTCGCTTGAAGAACACCGTCGGCCCGGATTCGATAGTCGTGGGGCCGGGCGAGAAGTCGTACTCGGTAGTATGCACGGCGACGCCGCCGGACCTGATAGTGCGCAGCGAGGCGAGGATGAAGCCGATGCTCCGCTCAAGCGTGCCCAGATGCTCAAGGGCGCAGGTGGACCAGCAGAAGTCGTAACCCTGCATGTTGTCGGGAATGCTGTTCATGTCGATGCGCCCGGTTTCGACCAGGCAGAGGAATCGCTCGCGATCAACGATGCCCGGCACGAACAGGCTTTCCAGGGCCGTGGTATATTGGCCCGTTTCCGCCCAGGCAGATCTGATCTCCGGCGTTTCAGGGGCGTCGGTTGCCAGCATCTGGCACCCCAGGGCGGCAAACAGCGATGGAAGCGGTTCGACTCCGCAGCCGAAGCCGACTCCCCGTCGCCCGTCGGCGAGCATGCCGCAGGCATGCAGTGTCTGCGCGATGTATGCGTATTCCCATAGCTTGCGATGGTACACGGGCTGCAGGCCAAGCTGATCCATCCAGTGCCGGAACCATGGCGTGGTGAAGTCGGCCTGCCGGCAAGGATGAGACCCGGGGAGCTGATCGTCGGCAAAACCGCTACCGGGAGGCAGGATGCGCGCCGACTCCTGGCGGGCGAGTTGCAGTCCGAAGTTCTTGCAGCACATGCGCATCAAGGCGTGTTCGCGCGCCATGATCGCAAACCTGTCGAGCTGGCGGTCGGGTCCGTCGGTGGACTCGTGAGCGACGAATGCATTGCCTGGAATCTCTGAGCGCAGCACGATGCCAGGAGCCGCGCGACGGGTCATGGCACGCAGTACGCGGCGGATCGCTCCTTGGAGTCCTGGCTTGGCCACGCGGCGTTTGTCGCGTAGGCACACCTCTTGGCAAGGGCGGGGCTTGCCTGGTCGGGTCGATGGCCAAGGTTCCATCGGTTATGCTCGAACCTGGCGATCTGGAGGAGGCTCGGCAGCGGTGGCAGGCGGCAGGGGGTTGCCGCATTGCGGTGGTGGCACCGTACCGATGCGCTGAGGCGGATGCGCTCATCGCTGCCGCACGAGAGGCTGGGGCCGGAGTCGTCCTTCTGACTCATGACCATGAAGCCCACCATCCGTCCGTCTGCAGATGCGTCGTCATGCCATATGCGTGGAGGCGCTCACTGTCTTGGCTGGCAGGTCTGGCAGGCCGTCTAGGCGGCTTTGATGAATGCTGGCTCGTCATCCCGGCGTCCCAACGCGCGCATCTGCTCGTCGCCCGGCTTGTCCATGGCCTGCTGCCGTCCCGGATGCGCGGCCGATGGGCAGAAGGGAGATGGCGGCAGATGGAGGGGGGGGGACGGTGCGCGGACTGGGCGATCCGCATGGGCTGGATAGCACTGCGCCTTGCGCTCGTTCTGCGTCCTCCGCTTCTGTTCGCGCTCGGCTGCGCCTGTGCTGCAGTCCGCCTGCTCCTTGTGCGCAACTCCGGTGGTTGGCTGGCTGACACAGGGCATCTGCTGAGGCGTCTGCACCGGTGGGGGCTGCCCGGTCAGATCGACGCCATGCTTCTCGCCGACTCGGCAGCCCTGCTGGGATTGGTCCTTGCTCGCTATCTGCGTGGCGATTCGGCCCAGCCGGATATGCCATCGCAACATCCTGGACGCGTACTGGTGATAAGGCCGGACCATCTCGGCGATCTCATCGTCGCGACACCGCTGCTCCAGGCCATGCGTGCAGCCTGGCCAGAGGCCCGAATCGACGTGCTCGTTAATGCGCGTGGGGCTGAACTCATGCGTGGCCACCCCGCCGTGGACGGTCTGCCGATTTACAGCAAGCGCGACCGTTGGTTCGACCGAGACGGCATTTGTTCGACGGATCGCGGCCGGCTCGCTGGCCTTGATGGGAAGTGCTACGATCTGGTCGTCGCGCTCAGCGCCTGGCCGTCCTGCCATGAGTTGGCCATGCGGATCGAGGCCCGCGACCGTGTGGTGGTCGCTGGTGAAGACCAGCTCGTCTATGGGGTGCGCATTGCCCCTGTACCGTTACATGGCGAACAGTCGGGCTTAAGCGCACTGACGACGACATTGGGTATCGCATCCCTGCCTGCCCGACCACTGCTCGCACTGGATGCGGAGGAGTGCAGCCGCGCACAACGGAGTCTCATGGATATGCCGCGCCCGTTGCTAGTGGTCTGCCCGGCCTCCCATGACCCTACCCGACGATGGCCTCGGCGGAGCTATGTCGCAGTGGTCGAGCGAGCCCGCACTGCTAACGGTGGCGGCAGTGTTCTCGTCCTTGATGCACCTGGCGCCGATCCGGATGGATGGCCAAGCGATTGGAAGATCGTGACTGGTGCGCCACTTCGCGAAGCCCTGGCGCTGTTGTCGGCATGCGATGTCTTTGTCGGAGTCGATGGCGGCTTCGCCCATGCGGCCGCCGCCGCGGGCCTGGCTGGTTGCACCATCTTCACCTCCGGTGACCTTCGGCGATGGGCTCCAGGTGGCCGCCTGCGCTGCGTGCAGGCGTCGGTCCCGTGTACGCCGTGCGCCCAGATGGCATGCAACCGTGGGCTGGCATGCTTTGATGCTGTAGATCTCGGCGCCGTTGCCGACATCCTCGCCCAGGACATGGGCATCGCTGCAGGAGTCCGCCGTGCGTGAGACCAGCAAGACCGTTGCCATCTGGAGCCCAACCGAACGAGCGCGAGTCGCAGGACACGGTATCGACATAGGCGCTGGCGACGACCCATTACCCATGGCAACCATCCATTTCGACATGGCCGATGGCGATGCCAACCTGCTTGAGAGCCACCCGTCGGCTCCATTTGATTTCGTCTATTCGTCACATTGCTTGGAACATATGCACGATCCGCTGACGACGGCACGTCGCTGGTGCCGGTTGTTGCGGCCAGGAGGTCATCTGGTCGTCATCGTCCCTGACGAGGATCTTTACGAACAGGGCATCTGGCCATCGATCCATAATTCCGACCACAAGCACACCTTCACCATCTCCAAGGCGTCATCCTGGTCGCCAATGAGCATCAATATCCTGGACCTGGCGCGCGCGCTGCCGGACATGGAACTGATCGATGTCCGGCTCCAAGACCATGGTTATGATCGCCGGTTGCTGTCGTTCGGCCGGGGTAGGGCATCCTTGCCGGTGCGCGCCATCGGTAAGCTGGCGCAGCACGGTCTCTTCCCGCGCCGTATCGCAGGATGGTTGCATCGTAGGTCGCGTGGGGTGATCGACCAGACGCTTATGCAGGGCCGCCTTGCCCAGATCCAACTGACGATGATGAGGCGGTGAGTAACGCAGCCTCCGCCACGACAGTGGCCGGAAGCTCCGCCAGGCACCGATTTGCGGAGCATCGGGCGTAGGAAACGCCGTCGTAGCACGGCATGCAGGGAAGCGTCTGGCTTCGTCGAAGCACGCGCGAATGCGAACCGAGCGGGGCCTTCTCGCTAGGATCGGTAGGGCCGAACAACGCGAGGACCGGGATGCCAGCAAGATCGGCGAGGTGCATGGGCCCGCTGTCGTGGGCGACCATGGCATGGCATGCGGCGCAGAGATCGAACGCGCCGACCAAGGAGGTGCATCCGATGGCATCGACAACCGGGAGGTCGGCGAACGCCGGCTTGGTCCAGGTGTCGTCCGGTCCACCGACCAGCACCGGCGTCGCCCGCGCAGCGATCAACAACTTCACCAGCTCACGGTAGTGTTCGAGAGGCCAGCGCCGCAGCGGATCGTCACGCAGGACATTGCGTGCCCCACCCGGTGCGAGGGCGATGCGCAGCCCCGAAGGAAGGGCTATCGGCGGAGCGGTGATGGCGACAGTCGGGAAATTCGCCATGCTGGAATCGGGCCCATCGTTTCCGACCAGCAGGCGTACATGTTCGTGATGATGACGTCGACCCGGAAGAGGCATCCGCCTGAATGGCCGCAGATCGAAGGCGCGCAGTTCACCGAGATCGAGACCCCAGAGCAGGTGCCGCAGACGTGGATGGGCGTGGGCCAGCAGGCATAGGTCGAAGGACCGGTTGGCGAGCGTGGCCCGTAATCCGAGTGCCGCACGCACGCGCTGCACGGCGGAGCCGCGCCACAGCGACTCGCTGTCCAGCGGGACGACTTCGGGCGCCGGTCGTAATCGCGCCAGCAGCGGAGCGATCGATGTGCTGACCACCCAGGTCAGCGAATCCCCCGGGTATAGCCTTGCCACGGCTTCCACGATCGGCGTCGCCATTACCACATCGCCAATCGGGCCGAATTTGACCAGCAGGATGCGTCGGCTCATGGCGCCACCGCCTCCGTCCGCCCCGCCTGAACCGCCGCCAGCACCGCCCGGTGCCACGGGCTGACGGGCAGGCCGGGCAGGGCGTGCCACGGTGCCCAGATCGGCACCACGCCAGGTTCGCAGCGCAGCGCGGCACCGTCGTAGGGGCAGCGGAAGAAGCGGGCGATCCAGCCACCGTCGGCGGAGCGCAGGTCGCAGCACGGGGCAGCAGAAGGGGTGGACCAAGCCAGTTCCTCGCGTAGCTCGCGCGCCAGCGCCTGTTCGGCGCTTTCTCCCGCTTCGCGGCCACCGCCGAAGCAGGTGAGCGAGGCGGCGGCGCGACGCGCGTCGGGGGCGCGCAGCTCCAACAGCAGGCGGCCGTGCCTGTCTTCGATCACCGCGCAGGCGTAGGCCGGAGCCTCGTTCAGCGGATCCCCGCCGCGTCGAGCATGCCTGCGATGCGGCCGACCGCCTGGCGGGCGGTCGGCTGGTGGCCGGCGATCACCTCGCACAGGGCGCCGAACAGCACCGCCTCGTCGAGGCCGCGCTGCTCCTGCAGCTCGGCGATCGCGCGCAGCAGCTGCCGCGCGGTCACCGGCTTGGCCGGGCGTTTCGCGGCGGGTTTCCTGGTGGTCGTGCGCTTGGTCGCCATGGCTCCCCCTCTGCTCGGGATGCTAGCGCCGGCCTGCGTTGGCGCATCCGGCGGGGGGCGACGGCCGGCCTTTGGCCAGCCAGGCCCCAGATTGACGAACGGAGATTGCTTCCTAACCTGCCCCGCCCCGCCCAGGATCCCCTGGGCACCAGCGTCGGCAACGCCCCTGCGGGCGACGCGCCGACCGACGCTGGCATCACGCGCGTCGCCGACCGCCGACACCCGTACAGAGGGTCCGGCAGGAGACCCCCATGGCCATCGTTGAACTCAAGCAGCTGCTCGACAGCGGCATCCACTTCGGCACCGCCAGCAGCCTGTGGCACCCGCGCATGGCGCCCTACCTCTTCGGCAAGCGCGGCGGCATCCACATCATCGACATCCGCCAGACCGCCAAGCAGCTGATCCACGCGCACTACTACTGCGCCAAGCTTGCGCGCGCCAACAAGACCCTGCTATTCGTCGGCACCAAGCGCCAGGCCAAGGACGTCATCCGCGACGCCGCCAAGGCCGCCGGCATGCCCTTCGTCGCCGAGCGCTGGCTGGGCGGCACGCTGACCAACTTCGAGACCGTGCGCACCTCGATCCGCCGCCTCGACGCGATCGAAGAGCGCATGAACACCGCCGAGTACATGCGCGAGTCGAAGAAGATCCAGTCGCGCGACGGCCGCGAGCGCCGCCGCATCCTGCGCAACCTCGAAGGCGTGCGCACGATGTCCAAGCTGCCCGACGCCATCTTCCTGGTCGACCCGAAGCAGGAAGAGACCGCGGTGCACGAAGCCCGCCGCCTCGGCATCCCGCTCATCGGCTTGGTTGACAGCGACACCGATCCGACCCTGGTCGACCTGCCCATCCCGGGCAACGACGACGGCATCCGCCCGATCCAGCTGGTCGTGAAGGCCCTGGTCGACGGTCTGGCCCGTGGCCGCTCCGAGACGCTGACCCGCGTCGAACCCGCCGCCGACATCGCTGCCGCTGCCGCTCCGGCCGCCGCCGCCCCGGCCTCCAAGTTCCCCGCCGCCAAGTAAGGACCACGACCATGGCTGAAATCACCGCTGCGCTCGTCAACGAGCTGCGCTCGATGACCAACCTGCCGATGATGAAGTGCAAGCAGGCCCTGACCGCCACCAACGGCGATCTGCAGGCCGCGGTCGAGC
This sequence comes from bacterium, assembly GCA_020047915.1. Lineage (GTDB taxonomy): Bacteria > Planctomycetota > UBA11346 > UBA11346 > UBA11346 > UBA11346. The sequence continues at coordinate 15,504 of JAIFND010000134.1, forward strand.
ACCTGCGCAAGCAGGGCGCCGCCGCCGGCGCCAAGTTCGGCGGTCGTGAGACCCCGTGCGGCGCCACCGCCATGGCCCTCGGCAACGGCGCCGCCGTGGCCGTGCTGGTCGGCTGCCAGACCGACTTCGTCGGCAAGAACGACGCCTTCCGCGCTTTCGTGCAGTCGCTCGCCGACCTCGCCCTGGCGAGCGGTGCCGACACCGTTGACGCGCTGAACGCGCAGAAGCTCAATGGCCAGGTGGTCAGCGAGGCCTTCGTTGCGCAGATCCAGAAGATCGGCGAGAACATCAAGCTGGTCGGCGTGAAGCTGGTCAAGGGCGCCGCCGTCGCCGGCTACAACCACGACGGACGCATCGTCGCCGTGGTCGCCGGCTCGGGCGACGCTGCCAAGCTGAAGCAGGTCGCCCTGCACGTCGCCTCGGCCAACCCGGCCCCGGTCGCGCTCGACCGCGGCTCGGTCGATCCGGTGCTGGTCGAGAAGGAGAAGGAGATCATCGCCGCCACCCCCGAGGTGCAGGCGAAGCCCGAGGCGATGCGCCCGAAGATCGTCGAAGGCAAGCTCAGCCGCTTCTTCAAGGTGTTCGACGCCGAGAAGGGCGAGAGCGTCGAGAAGTACGCCAAGCGCGTCGCCATCACGGTGACCGGCTTCGGCCGCCTGCAGACCTCCGCCTGAACCCGGCCGGTCTGTTGCCATCGAGACACCCCGCGGCGAAGCCGCGGGGTGTCTGCGTGTCACTGGCCTATCCGATCTTCGCTCGCGTCGATGGGGACCGCGCGCCGTTATCACGCCAGCGCTCGCGGATGATGGCGATCCTTGTCCAGGTGACCCGCCCGGTATCTGCGGTGAATGATGCCGGGAGCTCGCGGCGAGGACGGCCCTGGAGTCGCCACTGCTGACGCCACAGTAGCTCAATGCCATCCTGCATGGCCAGAACCGCTTCGGTCTGTTCGAGGCCGCCCTGCAGTCTCTCGACAAGGGCCCCACGCATGGCCTGCAGCAACCTGACCGGGGGGAACAACCGACGCAGGTTTTCCACCGACTGGGCGATCTGGTTGGCTACCTCGCCTTCGCAGGCGGCCCAGGCTTCCCGGCCGCGGCAGAGGCGTTCGTGGTGGTGTGGTTTGGCCAAGCCGACATGGGCGCTGTATGTCCACAAGAGATCGAGCGGCACATGGTTGAATCGCTCAGCGAGCAGATCAATGATGTGCTCATCGCGGATATCACAATCCAAGGCCCGGGCGAGCAGCACGGCATCCGCGTGCCGGGAAGCCTCGCCGCGGTGAGGACGGTTGCTTTCGTCCGGACCAGGGGTCAACGGGCGTGCACGGCGGCCGGCCTCTGCCAGGCGGCGCGCGAAGCGCAGCCAGGCCGTGACCGGGGCGAGATCCCAATCGGGAGGTTCGACAGGTTCTCCTTCGAGCCAGGCTAGGTCGACAGCCAGGGCGTTGGCAAGGGGTGCGCGGTACTTCATTCCCGGTGAACGACCGGCGAGGATGTCGGACAGCACGCTGGGCCCAGGCAAACCTGCAATTTCGGCTAGGGCGGCTTTTAGTCCGCGGGCCTGTGGTGCCTGCCGCAGCAAAACTTCCTGTTGAGCGGGGGTGAGTGCATCGATGGCCCTGGCGAGTCGGGGTGCAAAGGTCGTGGCGGTGCTGGGGGTGGGGGCCATAGGAGGAGCCAACCATCGGTGATGGGTGCAGAAGGGGGCCGCGCTGATGGGTCCGAGTAAATGATGTGGCGAAGTGACTGCTCACGCGGGTAACCTCGATACCCGAACTTTGTGCTGGGTTCCATGACGAGTCTTGGTAGGCTCAGCATCATGGAGCCGATCA